>CAYOGX010000250.1:0-6531 GCA_964403235.1 uncultured Planctomycetales bacterium
CGAGGAGACCTGGCGGGTCTTCCGCATCATGGCGGAGTTCGTCGAGGGGTTCGAGGAGATGGCGCAGCTCGGACCGGCGGTGTCGGTCTTCGGGTCGGCCAGGACCCGGCCCGGTCAGGAGTACTACCAATTGGCCGAGCGGACCGGCGCGGCCCTGGTCAAGGCGGGGTTCTCGGTCATCACCGGTGGCGGGCCGGGGATCATGGAGGCTGCCAACAAGGGCGCCTTCGAGGCCAAGGGCACCAGCGTGGGCTTGAACATCTCTCTGCCGTTAGAGCAAGAGGCCAATCCGTACGTGACCCATTCGATGAACTTCCACTACTTCTTCTGCCGCAAGGTCATGTTCGTCAAGTACGCCCTGGCCGTCGTCTGTTTCCCGGGCGGCTTCGGTACGATGGACGAGTTCTTCGAATCCATGACGCTGATGCAGACCAAGAAGACCGACACGCGCCCCGTCGTGCTGATGGGGTCGGGGTTCTTCCGGCCCATGATCGACTGGATGCAAGAGGTGATGCTGAACGAATACGGAAGCATTTCCGAGAGCGACATGGAGATGTTTACCCTGACGGACGATCCTGATGAAGCCGTCGATTACATCCGGCGGACGCTCAAGGCCCAGGGGCTGAGCTTGCCCAGGAAGGCGGCCTCGGAGGCCGGCCAGCCGCCCCCATCCTCCCGCCTGACCGCCGAAGGGACGCGGTACGGCCAACCGCCGGTGGCCTGGCCCGTCCGGCACAGCGACCGCTGAGTCGGCGCGAACCGCCTTCGGCAGACTTCTTCCGCAAACGCTTCTCGTTCAATGTGCCGCGGCGCTTGCGTCGCTGCGGGTTCCGACAGAGCGCTCTTGTTCGTCGGCAGGGGACTCACGGAGATGGTGCGACCTTACCGACCGGCGTGGTAATTCGCGACGGCCTCAGACGTACGCAGGTGTCGCCCGTAGATCCGGATGCACTCGAGCCTGTGCTTGTCCGACGCTGTGATCCGCAGCTTGCCTGTGCCACTCACGTCACCGAGCTCGCCGTCGTAGCGCCCCCAGCCATGTTGGCGGGCATCGCCCCCGTCGCACAACGTCCCGTCTATCACGAACGTAATGATCTTCGGCCCCTCGTCCACGATGGCGGCGACGTGGTGACGCTTGCCGACCTGAAGTGCGCCCGGGTCGCAGTCCCATGTGGCCTTGGTCTTGCCGTCGCTCAGGTAGATTCGGATGGCGCCGCCATCCGTCGTCGTCAGCGCGATGCCCCGGCCGTTTGCGTCGCGGCTGTCGGCGATGACTTGCCCGCCCGTAAGGTCCTTGAACGCGATCCACAGGTCGATTGCCAGGCCGCGCGTCTCGTTGACGTCGACCCGCTTCGACAACGTGCCCGCCTTGGTTTGCCGTTCCGCTGGCTTCATCTCCAACACGAGCCCATCGCGGGTCACTTGCCTCGCCTTGCCCTGGTTCCAGAGTCCCTCGAGCAGCGACCGGTCGATCTGGTGGACCCTGGCGGTGGTCTTGTTGGTCTCGGTGACCCAGTACCGGCCGTCCTGCTCGACCAGATCGGGGTAGCTCATGCGGGTTTCGACGACGGGGTCATACAGGAGGATCTCCGGCTGGGACCAGCGGATGTGGCCGTTCTTCTCGAGCCCGCCGGCGATCCAGACGGGGTTTCGGCCCGTGAACGACTTGCCGCTGTGGTTGTGGAACCAGAACAGGTATCGGCCGTTCTGCGTCCGCCACAGCTTCGGACACGCGCGGGGGTTCTTGATCCGCCTGCCGCCAGGGGTGTAAGTCATGTGTTCGGGCTCGGTCCAGGTGTGGCCGCCGTCGCGGCTGTACGTGTGACACGGGTAGCCCGTCGTCGTCCGGTAGACGCAGTGCAAGCTCTTGCCGTCCGTCATCGGGACCATGTTGTGCTCTTCCTGCACCGAACCGAACGCGTCCACGCGGAGGCCGTGTTCGCCGTCGGGCAGCAGCTCCCAGTGCAGCTTCGTTACGTCCGGCTCGCTCAGCACGTTGTCCGAGCGGTAAAGCCACCCCTCGCCGTTGTCCAGCATGTACTTGCCCAGCTTCGTGAACGCGAAATACGCCACGCCACCCGTCACCTTCGGCTTGTCGATCCCCCAGAAGAGCTGCACTTTTCCCTGCCAGTCGTTGCCGCGGTCGCACGCCGTCAGGCGCATGGGGATTCGGTACCGTTGTTTGGACCAGGTCCGCCCGCCGTCGTCGGAGTGTCTGAACGCGTACCAACCCAGGGTGTCCACGCGGACCTCTTTTCCGCGAAGCGTCCGGACGTTCTCTCCGTTGTAAGTGTAGAAGGCGTAGATCCGCCCGCCCGGCGTGGCCAGCGGGACGACCCACGATGCCTCCGGACCGTCGGTCGGCTCGATGTCGATGAGTTCAGACCACGTCTGGCCCTGATCCGTGCTGAGGGTCGCGACGATGTGTTGGCCCTTCTGGCCCTCGCGGCCCGGGCCCGTCGTCAGCGTGCACAGCCAGTGGCCGTCCTTGTTGATGACGATGTACGGCTGGTCGCAATAGCCCTCGTTGGGAATCCGCAGGCCGGCGCGGAGGTTCCGGGGATCGCGGATGACTCGGGCGGCGGCGTCGGGACACATCATCCTGATTTCCTTCGTACTGAGCGCGCGGGCATAGATCCGCACGTCGTCGATCACCCCCTTGAAGTACCTGCCGCCGTTCTCGCGCCCGACGACCTGCTTGATCAACTTGATTCGGGTGGGCAGACGTGAGCCCTCGGCCACGTCCTCCTCGACGCCGTTGAGGAAGAGCTGCATCGTACCGGCCTTGGTGTCCGCCGTGATCGCGACGTGATACCAGACGTCGTCGGTCAATCTCGGGCTGGTCAGCCTGCCCCGCCGCGCGTCGCCCAGGTGGAGATAGACCTCGACGGCGTGGTTGCGCATCGCGATGTGGCACACGCCTTTGTCCCATGCGTCGCTGGTGACCAGGCCTTGCCAATCGCGACCGCCGACGTTCTCGCCCTTCATCCAGAACGCGATCGTGACGCGGTCGAGTTCACCGAGGTCGCCGAGCGCGACGTAGCTGCCCTTTCCGTCGAATCGCAGCGCACCGCCGACCTTCCCGTCTGTCCGGGCCGCGGCGTGCACCATCGCGTCGTGGCCGGCGCCAGACGCGTCCTTGGCGGTCGGACCGGTCTTCTCATCGAACGTCCAATGGCCGACCAGTCCCTCGCCCGACGCGGGCGCCGGCGTCACCAGAAACGCCACGGCGCCCCAAGTCACCACCCAGATGCATCTACGCGGGGCAATCGCCATAGGTCCACCTTTCCAAAGTGTGCCGGCACAGCCGGTCCTACGGGTCATCCGCGGGCCTGGGCCTTGGCGACCATCTGCTTGAACAGGACGGCCTGCTCGGCCAGGGCCTTGACGCGGTCCTTGGGTTTGCTGCTCGCCTCCAGGAGGATCCAGCCTTTGTAGTCCATTTTGACGTACAGCTCGATCAACTGCTGGAACGGATAGCCCTTCGAGTTCAGCTCGCGGACGTGGGCGGTCGCGCCGAAACGGCCCTTGACGAGATTGAAGTTGTGCTCCAGGCCCTTGCCCTTGAGGTCCTGCCGGTTCGAGTTCCAGCAGACGGCGACGCTGGGGTGATCGGCGACGTCCATGATGGCCTTCATGATCGGCAGCTCGGCGCATTGGCCGTGTACCTCCAGGCGGATCTGCTGGCCGTAGTCCGCCGCGAACTTGCCCACCACGTTCAGCGACTTGCCGATCTGCTCGATGGTCTTGTCGCGTGGCACACCCTTGTGGAAGCTGTTGGGCTTGACCTTCACGCCGCTGGTGCCGACGTCGCGGCTGAGCTTGACGAAGGCCTTGGTCGCCTCGATCGCCTTGGCGAGCACGGCGGCGTCGGGGTCGTCGAACCGCTCGTTCGACCCCAGCCCGACCAGCTTGACGGGGCTGTCGGCGAAGCGCTGCTTGACCTCCTGGCGCTGCGTGGCGTTGAGGGTCCGCTCGACCCCGTGCGCGTGGGTCGTCCGAAGCTCGACGCCGAACACCTTGGCCGTCTCGCAGTTCCGCAGGAGCGTCGGCAGGTCCCAGTCCTTGCCCCACTGGTACGTGACCAGCCCGAAGCGCATCTTCGAGCCGGGCTTGTCCGCGGCAGCGGCCGCCAGGGCTGCGTTCGACGCAGTGGCCGTGGCCAACACGCCAGCAGCGGCTTGCGCATTTCGCGACAGGAACTCCCGACGCGAGATCTCATGGTGATCCGATGACATTCTGATTCCTCCTTCGGTGGGGTCCGCACGGCGGACCCTAGGGGCCGTCTTGCACTGGTTCTATGTTGGATTGCTGGGTCGTTCTGCACCCTCGTGTCCATTCGGTATCGGCGTCGCGCGCCTGAACCTTCTGGGCGATCCCAGGCGCCGCGTGGACGATCGCCTCGAAAACCTTCTGGGCGATCAGCATGTTGCCAATCTTGTTGGCGTGGACCGTATCCGGGTGAACGACGTAGTCACACCGCCCCTCGGCGCTCCACACGTCGGCGCAGACGCACCGGTTCTCGGCCGCCACGTCACGGATCAACTCGTTGTACTGCATCGTGGCCTGAGGGCTGCCCCGGTCAAACGGCGGATAGTACTGGAACGCCGGCATGTAGTACACGTTGACCAGCACGATCATCGGGGTCAGTCGCGAACGGATCCGACGAATGAGGTCCTCCAGCTCGTCTCGAAACGTTGTCAACGGCATGCCACACCGCATGTCGTTCAGGCCGTACGCGATCACGACGAGATCGGGACGATGCGCGATGACCTCGTCGTCCAATCGCTCGGCCGCGCTCGGTTTGGCGGAGGCCTCGTAGCCCGGACTGCTCGGCGCGATCACGCTGGCGCCCAGGCCCGCGTTGTGATAACGGAGGGATTGTTCCTGGGCGGTCTCGAGCAGCCGGTGCAGGACGTCGGCGTATCGCTCTTCGGTCTTGGCCAGCCAACCGCCGCCCTCGACCGTGCTCTCGCCTAGCACGACGAGGCACTCAAACGGGCCAGCGGGGGCGGCGTTGTCGGTCATGGCCGTCGATCCTCTCAGAACGTGCTGCCCGGTGCCAGGATCTCCGCCACGGTCAGGCCGACGAATCCGCTGGTGCGAAGCAGCTCCTTGACGCCATACGCCTTGCTGTTCTTCGGGTCGAGGAGGAATCGGCAGTACCGCTGAACCGACTCAGCCACCTTCGGGTCCGGATCGACCTGCCGATAGTACCAGGCCAGGAGGGTCACCGCCCGCGGGCTTCGCTGTTGATCGGCGCTGCGGAGCTTGCCCCAGGACCCATCGGGGTTCTGCCCAGCCAGGAACCACCGGATCGTGGGGGTCAGCTCCTTCCGCAGAAGGCTTCTGATCGCCGGGTCCTTCAAATACATGTCGGCGGCCACGAACGCCTCCGTGCAGTAGGACAGCGTATCGAGCGGCCATCGGCTCATCGTACCGCCGGCGAGGATGTAGGGCAGCTCACCGTCGTCCTTGCGGATCCTGACAAGCCACTTGATCGCGCCCAGGGCGATGTTTCTGTGCTCGGGGTTGCCGGTGATGTCGAACAGCTCGGAGAAGAACGCGCCGCCGGTGGTGGCCGTCGCAATCGTGTAGGGCTCCAGGCTCAGCTTGCCCTTGTAGTATCCGCAACCCAGGGCGCCTTTGTCCGGACCTTTGGTGATGACCCAGGTCTTGGCGGCGCCCCGTCCGCGGCCCTGCGGGTCTTTGGCGCAGCCTTGCGTCACGAAGCGGGCCTTGCGTTCCATGGCCTCTAGATACAGTGCTCGTCTCTTGTTGTCAGCAAAGCGGTACCCGACGGCCAGTGCGGTGGCGGCCGTGCCGGCATCCCCGAAGTAGATGTTCCCTTCAGGGCCACAGTCGGGCCAATAGCCGGCTTCCTGCCCGGTGGACGTGGTGGTGATCTGCTGTTTCTTGCAGAACGTGTCACACCACCTCAGCGCTTCGGTCAGATAGGGCTGATTGGGCCTGATCCTGTGCGACGCCATCAAGACCCTGGCGAGGTTGCCGTTGATGAAGATCGACGTACGCGTGTCCTTGGTGTTCTTGAGCGTTCCGCTGCCCACGTCGAGCGTCATGATCCACTTGTCGACGTCGGCCAGGTAATCCAGGAGCGCTGGCCGGAGCTTCTGGTCGACCAGTCCGGGTTCTGCAGACCGGGATCGTTTCGCCAATCCGGCGGCCGCCAGAATGCCTGTGCCGAGCTTGACGAATTCGCGCCTATTCATGTCAGTTTCCTCGTTGGACGGACGGGGTCTGTTATCGTCGGGACGATCGTGTCATGCTACACGCGTACCACGCCGGCATCCAGTCGCAGACCGACACGCACGGTTCAGCGTCGAAGCGACTGGGCGTAAGCATGCCGCTTTGAGTACGTCCCGTGGGCGCGCTCAACCCGCAAGGAGAGCGGAAGTTGGGCTGGGACCCAAGCATCCAAGCATATGGTTGACCGGCCGAATGGCCGTGCTACGATATTGAGGAGGCGGTCGCAGAACGAAGATCTGAATTCGCGGTCGCCCCCTGGGGTCG
>CAYOGX010000251.1:0-6529 GCA_964403235.1 uncultured Planctomycetales bacterium
GTACATCAAGACCTACATCTTCCGCGCGGCGATGAGGGCCTTGCTCGAGGGCATGATCAAGGGCAACGAGGGCTTCCACCAGGCCGCGGCCCTGGCCGTCGCCCTGGTCATGGACGACTACGCGGTCCGGCACCCCAACTCGTTGGCCATGGTCGACCACGCCTACCACGGCATCGGCCAGTCGGCCTACATGATGGTCAACGGGATGACGCGCGACGGCGGCGGCCACGAGAGCCCGAACTACAACCGGATCAAATGCGACTTCATTCGCGTCGCTGAGCTCATGGCCGAGATCCGGAAGCGCCACGCCGAGAAGTTCCCTCCTAGCCGGTACCCCGACCTCTTCGCGCATCCCAAGGCCAGGGGATTGTTCGACTACTACATCGACGTCCTCGTGCTCGACACGTTTCTGCCGTCCATCGGCGACTGTGGCGGCATTCAGGCGCCCAGCCACCGCGAGGCCGACAGCCGCAAGCACTCGGTCCTGACCGGCGAGAACCTGTACGCCTTCAAGCGCTACGGCGACCCGCGCTACGCCCGGGCCGCCACCAGGTTCGACGGTCGGCCTTACGGGGGCGAGCTGTGGGAGGCCTACCCGGCCGACGCCATCGCCCGGGCGATCGAGAGACCCGAGTCGAAGATCGTCCGGACCAGCCGGCTGCTCGACGGGTACGGCCTGGCCATCCTCGAGTCCGGCGAATGGCCTCAGTCCCGCGCCGCGACGCTGAACTACACGTCCCTCATCGGCCACCGACAGAAGGACCCCCTGACGCTGCAAGTCTTCGCCCGAGGTTTCAGCTTCCTGCCCGACCTGGGCTATCCCAGGACCTGGGACTACCGGTGGCAGTGGGATGCGAACAGCATGGCCCACAACACCGTGACGGTGAACGAGACGCAGCCGGTCTATCGGTCGTTCCGAAACGCGGCCAGGCTGTTCGTCTCGGCAGGCGGCGTGCACGTCGTCACCGCGCACCACAACCCCTATCCCGAAGGGATGGGGCTCGGCCGCAAGGCCGCGCGGACCGTCGATTTGTACGAGCGGACGGTCATCCTCGTCGACGTGGACACCGACCGGTTCTACGTGGTCGATCTGTTCGCCGTCAACGGCGGCGAGCAGCACGACCAGAGCTGGCACGCCATGCTCGTCAGGCCCCGGGTCCCCGAGCTCGACTGGAAGGTGCAACAGACTGGTACGCTGGCCGGACCCGACGTCCCCGAGTTTGCCGCGTACACCGACCGGTGGGGCCGCAAGCGCGAGCACGGCGATTTCCCGAGCTACCTGTCGGGCATCCGCCGGGCCAGACTCGATCGTCCGGCCAGGTGGGTCTGGCCGTCTGGGCTTCCGGAAGGTGACGCGCTCGGGCTGCATGTCATACCGTTGGGCGGACCGGCCGAGGCCGTCATGGGCCGGGGCCGGTCACCCGTTTGGTTCAAGGACCCACCGCTGGACTACCTCCTCGTGCGCCGGCAGGTCAAGGACGGCGCGGCCTCGCACTTCTTGACCGTGCTGGATGCCTACGAGAAGACGCCGGTGGTCGAGCGCGTCCGGGTGCTTGAGGAGGCACCGATCGTCCTGGAGGTGACGCGCCCCGACGGCGTGGACGATATCACGATCCGCCTTCCGGCCGGACCGAGTCGGACCACCGCGCATCGGCCAATCGGTGTCCGCGTGCGCTCGCGCAAAGGCAACCGGCCGCGGGACGTTCGCATCGGCGAGCTGCCCGACGGCGTGGGGCCCGGTTACGCCACCGCGACCATTCTCGACGTGGACTACGATGCCCACCGGATCCTGGTCGCCGGCCCGCCGGGCCGCGAGCAGGACTTCACGCGGGAACGTGCAGTCCGAATCTACAACGAGATGCGCAGCGCCCTGTTCCGGGTCGTCAGCGCGGAACCCAAGGGCGGCCGCTTCGCGATCACGCTGGACAAGACGGCCCTGGTCGCGCGCTTCCCGATTACGGACGTCGTCAAGGATCGACTGAAGCTCGGCGTCAAGACCCCGTTCATCACGGGACACGTCGACGAGAAGACGGGCGCGCTGACCGACGGGCCCAACGACTGGTACCACGGCTGTCGCATCGGCGAAGGAAACGCCGCGCGCCGCGTCGCGGGGATCAGCAACACGTCGCCCGCCTGGCTCCAGCTGGTTCGGACGGAGGATGCACCGACCGCCATGAAAGACGCCGTCGGCAAGGTCCTGTCCGTCTGGCATTACGGCGTGGGCGATGCCGTTGAGGCCGTTCGAATCGAGGAATGATCCTGCGCCGTTCCGACCCGCCCTTAGAAGCTGACGTTGACGCTTCGTTCGAGGCCGCTGACCACGTCACGGACCGTCACCTTCCACTGGCCAGGTTGGGCGTTGTAGCCGAGGAAGATGCGTTGGGTGAATCGTCCTTTCCCGGCGACGACGTTCCGGGTCAGCTCCCGCTGGGTTTGGCCGGCCGGATCGGACGTCTCGACGTGGAAGACGTGGGTGACCGGTTCGGCATCGGGATTGGCGGGGACGATCTGCGCCGTCACGAGGGCGGCAGGGCCTTGCCGGTCGGCGGTGAGTTTCAGATCTCGCACCTCGTAAGGCATCAGGGCGTACAGTTCGGCCCGGGCGGCGTAGACCACGTCCTCGATCTTGTCGGTCAGGCCCCGGTACATCCGGCGGCGCACGTCGTACACATGGGCCTTGCGATCGAACGTGACCCAGACCGGCTTGGGACGCAGGTCGGACATGTAGACGCAATCGTCGGGACGGAGCTTGGGATGTCGCAGCAGGCCCACGTATCTGGCGCCACCCAGGTCGTACTGATGGGACTCGGTCGCCTGGATCCGGTGAGGGTTCTCCCCGGGCCCGCCGGACACATCACATCGGATCGCGGGTTGGAGCCCGGCCCGGGCGGCTAGCAGCCTGGCCACCGTGTTGCGCAACGGCATCTCCGTGGCGAGCGTTCGAGCGATCTGATAATCGCGGGCCAGGGCATTGAGCAGGATGGCACAGCCCTGGCCGTACTTGTTGACCAACAAGATCGGCGTGCCCTTGGCCGTCTTGCCCATTGGTTTGGCCCCGTCGAGCTTCAGACCGTCGTCGACCACGAGTCGTCCCAAGGCCAACCCGTCATTGGCGGCGGCGGTCTGCATGGCGATCTTCGGGCCCGGGATGCCCCCTGCGAACTTGACGCCCAGCACATCGGCCAGCACACCGGCATGATCCGCGCGGCAGCGACCGTCGAACATTCCGGGCAAGGCGTCGGCGATCAGCACGCCGCCGGCGCGAACGAATTGGCGAATCGTTTCCGCCTCGCCCGCCGTCAGCCGGATGTGGAACGGCAGCACCAAGACCCGAAATCCCCGCTTGCTGAATCGACCGTCCGCCAGATGCGACGAAGGGACCACGTCGAACGAGAATCCCATGTCGCGCATCAGGTAGCTCATACCCTCCCAGCACTGCATGTAGATGAACTGATCCGACTCGGTCACCTGACCCCGCCATTCGGGGGCCTTGGGCAGGCCCTTCTCAAAAACGGCCGATGCGTGAAGGCTCGCGGGCGAATAGGCGATGGCCACGCCGTCGTTGAGGCGGTCGGCGTTGAAAAGCAGCTTGGCGATGCCGCTCTGTAGTTCCTTGAAGTTTTCGAGGATCTTCTCGACGCCGGGCATTGGACCCAGGTCCGCCCCGAGGAGACGTTCGCTGTACCAGGCAGACCCTTGCCCCCCGTAATACTGGCCGTGCAGGTTGATCCCTCGGAAGACACCCCACCACGGCAGGTAGTCGGCATCATAGTAGGGCGGGTAGTTGTACAGCCCGTATCCGCCGTACCACGTGCCGTGGAACGCATCGGGCCGCGCGGCGCATCGGAAGATGTCGTGAACCCACGGGTTGGGATACTGGAAGGCCAGGTCCTTGCCGTCGGCGATCTGCCAGAAGTCGAACCCGGCCCCGGGCCAGGTCCAGCCCACAACCATGGAGCCGATGTTCGACGGCGTCTTGGGCGCGACCTGGCGAATCGCCTTGCCCATCTCGCGCCACCAGCCAGCCACCATCGAATCCGTGCAGAGCTGGTGATCGACCCAGTGGCATAGCGGCGCGAAGTGGCCCTTGCCGACCGCCGCGAGCGCGTCGGCGTGCTTGATGGGCTCGATGTCTTTGAAATCGCCGTAGGACGTGCCCCACGCCTGGTTGATCTTGTCGAGCGTGCCGTATGTCTTCTTGGCCCACGTGGCCAAGACCGCCCGACACGTGGGCGACCAACACGCGTTCTGGCCGTAAGAACTCGTGTACCGCACGTCGTCGCCGAGATAGTAGAACAGCGGCGAGAAGCGCCGGTGCTGCGCCACGTTCTTTGTTATCTGTTTGATCGTATGCGAGCGATAGCCCGGCGAGGTGAAACACGGGTTGGTCACACCCTGTTCGTTCACGCGCACGCCGATCATCTTGTAGGCGTACAGGACCGGATGTGCGTTGACCATCGCGGCTGCGGCAGCCGCGTCACCGGCGGCCAGCGCGCCGGTCATGCCGAGTCGGGCGAACTGCTTCAGCAGGATCCGCCTGCGAGGATTGAATCCGGCCCCCGCCTCCCAGACCATCCAACTGAGGTCGTCACGAGGCGGGCCCGGCCGGGCGACGAAGAATGCGCGGCGATCCTCGGCGAAGACATCACCGTCGGACCCGATGAGCTTCACATTGACGTAGTTGTAGATGTGCAGTGATTCGGCGAAGTCGCCCTCGAAGGTCGCCTCCCGCGCCGCGGCAAGCTCGCGTCTATCGACGCATCGGCCGTGGTTGTCGAGCACCTCAAGACGCAGCCTCGACCCGTGCGGAGGCGCCACCGAAAGCATCACCGTCGCGCGAACCGTCTCGCCAGGCTTCTTGTATTCGCTGTCCAGCTCGATTGATGCGATGTCGACGGCGGACCGTACCGAGATCGTGCCGAAGGCCCAGTCGTCCACGTGACGATCCGCCAGCAGCTCGATGCCCACGAAGTACCGTCCCGCCGGCAGGCGGGGGACGGTCGGTCCGGCGCCGCGGTGTCGCAACCGACCGTCGGCGTCCCAGACCCGGACATTCAGCGACGAGCCGGCGCGCTTCCGAATGGGCAACGTGTAGGGCATTGCCTTGCGATCGATCGGTTCGGCGGGCCAGTCGATGGCCAGCGCGCTCTTGGCCGACACGCGTCGCGCCGCCCACAGCACCGCCCGACCGGCCAGCGCGCACCATCCCTCCTGTTCCATGCTGATCAGCGACAGGCACTGAAGGCGGTTCGCGTCGGGCTTGGCGTTGTCGCGCGGATAACCCGTCATGTCCGCGACCCGTCCGACGCCTTCGCCCGTCCACAGCTTGACGATCTTGCCCGCCGCCTTGTCGGCCGAGCCGAACGCCTTCGCGAGCGCCCTCAATCCGGCGACGGGCACGGCCGAGGCGATCATCCCCCGTTGTGCCTGGCTCGCTATGGATCGACCGGTCAGGTCGAGTCCTTCGGTCGGACCGACATAGCCCACACCTCGTGCCATCAACGCCGCCAGGCGCTCACGAACCGGTTGGCCAAGCGCCGCCAGCGATATGTCGCTGATGACCACATCGATCGGCTCGTTCATCGCCTGGAGCAGGCGGGCCTCAACGTCGGGCCGGTCCTGGCCGAACATCCCCCTGCCCGCGCCGCTGCCGAGGTGGGTGGAATCCTGCCCGTACACGGTCTGGACGTGGAAATCGAACCGCTGGGCCAATTCGACCGGCCAGCGCCCCTGGCTCTTGTGGGCGATAGCCAGCACGCGGACTGTCCCGCCGCGGATCGGTCGGGCCCACGCGATGTGCGGGGTCACCACATCATGCAATGCGGTGATCCGGCGGACCTCGTCATCGGGGAAATAGTAGGACGTGCGTCGGCCGTGCCCCTCGGCCCTGAAGATCCGGCTCGGCACGCCGTCGGACAGGACAGACGGCGACATCCAGCAGGCAACGGCAACAGACAAGATCGCATACCTGGCCTTTAGCATGGCGGTTTTCCTATTCACGTGAATCCATGTTGGTGCCGCGTGCCGTGAGTCAGTCCGCAGGTCGCGTCGCGAGGGGCGAACCCCGTCGCAGCGATGCCCGCTTGTCGCGGATCGGGCGGTAACAGTATTCGTTCATGAGCGCCACCGCGCCCAGATCGCCGTGGTCGCCAGCCACCTTGACGTACGCGGTCAGCGCTTCGCGGATGTCCTGATAGGCCTGCTCGATCCGCTTGACGGCCTCGGCGGGGTCCTTGGCCTTTTCGGCCCGGGCGGTCGCGCCGAAGTTGTCGGCCGCGTCGAGGTACTTCACGGCAAACGTCAACCGCCCCACGAAGTAGTCGAGGAACCGATGGCCGGCGGGGCCGCTCCGCTCGCGCGCGGTCCGCATCTGCTTCAATGCCTCGCGATACTTGTCGCGGTCGGCCTTGAGGGCCGCCGACAGCCCGCCGCTGCGGTAGTGCTTGGTCATCATGCCCGGCACGGGGAACCCGAACCCCAGTCCGTGCTGATCGAGCCCCTTGGTGATCTCCTCGATGAGGCCGAACGC
>CAYOGX010000252.1:0-6524 GCA_964403235.1 uncultured Planctomycetales bacterium
CAGCACGAGGCATTCGGGCGGGATCTTCTCGCCGATCGTCCGCATCGTCGCCTCCAGCGCCCGCATTTCCACCTCGCCGTCGCGGAGGTTGCCCAGGTCGTTCTTGGTGTAGTCGCACTGGATGTCGACGATGACGCAGTCGGCCAGCTTGAGGCAGTCGTTGTTGTAGGTGGCCACGAGCGACTTCTTCTCGTTGACGCACCTCGCGATCATGGGGTCGACCTCGGGGTCTTCGGCCTTGACGGGCGATTGCCCGCGGTTGAGCAGGGGGATCTTCCAATAGCTTCTCGTGCTAGGCCGCTGGCACCCGATGACGAACTTGCCGTTCGTGCCAGTTCGTTCGTCGACGGTGTCGGCCACGATCGCGGCCATGACCGCCCCGACGAAGCCGACGCCCATGACCACGACGATCTCCTTGCCGTCGGCGCGGGCGGCCTCGACCAGGGTCTGGACGCGTTCGAGCTCGGCGGCGTAGTCGTCCCGTGGCGGGATGGCAAACTTCTCGCCTGCGGGGCTGATCGAGTACTCGGGCATGGTGACTCTCCTGAGGTTAGCGGCGTCCCGCCACGTCGTCTGTGTCCCCGCTTCATCTGGAAAGACGGATGGCGGATGCTATGGCAGATCGTCTGTCGTGTCAACGCGGACCGGCTGCGGGTCCGCGGTTGTTGTCGCTGATGATTGACGAAGTCGGCCCGTCGGGTAAAATGAAGTAGATTGGCTGTGAAGGATCTCGCGCCGGGTTGTCGTTGGCCAGTCATGTCGCGCCGGTCACCTCTCGTCACCTTCGGGTGGCCCTTGGGCTCAGCAACTTGTGGGCGACACTGGAACGGCCCGGCGTCGGAGAAGGGTTGGGCCCTTGACGGAAGGGCACTGGCCATGAGGCCTGAGGGTTCGGCCATTTCGGTGGCGGGCCTGGCTCCCGGCGATCACCTCTGTCTCGTCTACGAGACGGAGCAGGACCGCTGGGCGCTGCTGGCGCCCTTCCTGTCCCTCGGATTAGAGCGCGGCGAGAAGGTCATCTACGTCGTCGACGACCGCAGCCCCGAGAGCGTCCTGGACGACTTGCGAAACGCCGGCGTAGAGACGGACGCCTGCGTCACGAGCGGTCAACTGGCGATCCTGGGCATCGCTGAGGGCTATCTGCGGAAGGGGGTCTTCGACCCGGACGCAATGATCGAGCGGCTTGGGGAAGCAACCCGCCGTGCGCTGGCGCAGGGCTATTCCGCCCTACGGGTCACGGCCGAGGCGAGCGCGGCGTTGCGCGGTCTGCCTGGTTCTGAGCGGTTGATCGAATGTGAGGCGAAGCTCAACGAGTTCCTCCCCGGCAGCAACTGTCTACTCGTGTGCCAGTACGATCGGCGACGGTTCGACCCATCCACGCTCCTGGACGTGTTGAGCACGCACCCCATCGCGGCCGTGGGCCCGGCGATCTACAAGAACATCCACTACATCAGCCCACAGGAGTCGTTGGGGAGCGATCTCCCGGCCGCGCGGCTCCGGCGCTCGCTTGAGCACCTGGCCGGACACCAGCGGACCAGCGACCTGCCCCAGACCGCCTACCACGAGGTGGAAGAACGCGTCGAGGCCCGAACGGCCGATCTGTCCATGTCCAACACGCTGCTGGGCCAACAGGTCGCTCAACACAAGCACGTCGAGGACGCGCTGCGAGAGAGCGAGGAGAGGTACCGCTTGCTCGTTGCGAACGTCCCTGTGGTGACGTGGACGACCGATTCTGACGGCAGGACGACCTTTATCAGTCCCAATGTAGAACGGGTCTATGGGTACAGCGCGCAGGAGATCCTCGAGGGCGGGAGCCGTTTGTGGTTTGGGAGAATCCATCCGGCTGACGCTGAGCGCGTCAAGGAAGCGTACGGTTCGCTGTTCGCAGGCAGTGCCGATTTCGACATTGAGTACCGAATCCAAAGAAAGGACGGGCGCTGGATCTGGCTGCACGACAAGGCCGCCGCGACTTACCAGCAAGACGGCACGATGTATGCCTACGGCGTGTTCTCGGACGTCACTGAGCGCAAGGAGGCCGAGGCCGAGCGCCACCGTCTGGAGGCCAAGATCCAGGACGCCCAGAAGACCGAGAGCCTGGTCGTCTTGGCCGGCGGCGTGGCCCACGATTTCAACAACCTGCTGACCGGCATTCTGGGCAACGCGAGTCTGGTCCTGGAGGATTTGCCGCCCGAATCGCCCCTTCGAGAGCCGCTCGAGACGATCGAGGCGGCGGCCCGACGAGCGGCCGAGCTGACCACGCAGATGCTGGCCTACTCCGGCAGGGGCGCGTTCGTTATCCGGCCGGTCGATCTGTCGAAAACCATCGGAGAGATGATGCATCTGATCGGGTCAACCATCTCGAAGAAGGCGACCATCCAGTACGAGCTTGCCGACGATCTGCCCGCCGTCGAGGCCGACACGACCCAGATGCGGCAGGTGATCATGAACCTAATCGCCAACGCGGCCGAGGCCGTCGAGGACACCGGCGGCCTGATCACGGTCAGGACGGGTGTGGTGAACGCGGACCGCGACTTCCTGGGCGGGATTCACCTGGGCGAGGACCTGCCGGCCGGCGCCTACGTTTGCCTCGATGTCGCCGACACCGGATGCGGGATGGACGAGCAGACGCGGTCGAAGATGTTCGATCCGTTCTTCTCGACGAAATTTACCGGCAGGGGCTTGGGGTTGGCGACGGTGCTGGGGATCGTCCGGAGCCACCACGGGGCGATCGCCGTCGATTGCGAACCGCGAGCGGGCACGACGGTCCAGGTGTTGCTGCCGTCCACCGGCCGGCCCGTCCAGAAGGGTGCGGCCGCTCCCAAGAGACTGCCGGTCAACTGGCGCGGCAGCGGGACGATCCTGGTCGTCGACGATGAGCAGGCCGTCCGGCAGGTGGCCAGCAGGGTCCTCTCGGGGGCGGGCTTTGCGATCCTGACGGCCAGCGACGGTCGCGAGGCGGTCGAGGTCTTCGGGCAGCACGCCGACGAGATCACGGTCGTCCTGCTCGACCTGACCATGCCCGAGATGGACGGCGAGGAGACCTTCGACAAGATGCAGCGGTTCCGGCCCGACGTCCGCGTGATCCTGTCGAGCGGGTACACCGAACAGGAGGCCACCCGTCAATTCGGCGGCAAGGGGTTAGCGGGATTCATCCAGAAACCTTATCGAGCCGATATGCTGATCGCGAAGGTGCGGGACGTGGTTGAGGTATAGTCCGCGCACGGCGCATGCCGGGACGCGGTGCGATTAACCGCCGGCCATTGCCTCGGACCCCTGTTGTGCGAGCCGCCAGACCCGGGCGTATAGATCGGCCGGCAGGGGGCCGGCGTCGTAGGCGGCCTCGACGTCGGCCCATTCGCGCCGATTGGCGGCCCCGGCGAGGACGACGTCGACCGCTGGCATCGACAGCAGGAACCGAAGCGCCAGGTGCGTCAGCGGCAAGGACCATTCGTCGGCCAGCCGCATGGCTGATCGCGCGCGCTCGATGTACGCAGCCGGGTAGTGTCCAGGCGGGTCACCGAGCAGTTCGTTTTGTCGGGAACCCAATAGGCCAAGGAACAGCGGGCTGGCGGCGAAGACGGCCGCGCTATCCGCCCTGGCCTGCGGCACGGTGTCGGTCAGACCCTGGAGGCTCAGCGCCCCGAGCCGATTGTACGTGATGATGTAGCGGAAGGTGCCGGCGCCGAGCCATTGCGCCTGGGCCGTCGGTCCGCCGCCACCTAGCCCGGCGCCGATGATCCGGCCAGCGTCGAGCAGTTCAGCGATGTAGTCACGGATCGCCGCCCGCGACTCGGCGGGGAACTCGGGTTGCGGATCGTGGACGGCCAACAGGTCGATCGCCCCGAGACGCTCGACGCTCGTTTCGTACTGCCCGATGACGCGGGTCAGATCCGGGTCGCGCTGCTTCGTCTTGGTCGCGACGACGGGTCGCTCGCCGTCCCACCTGGCCAACGCTTCACCCAATAGCAGCTCGGCCGGCCCGTAGCCCGGCGCGGTATCCACCAGCACGAAGCCCGCCCCCCAGGCTGCGTGCAGCGTCTCGATGCCCTCGCCCTGTTCGGGTTTGCCGAAGTGCTGGCCGAGCCACGCCGTCCCCAGCCCCAGCCGGCGGCAGGGCCGGACGCCCGGCACCGGCGAGCGCTCCGCGAAAAACGCCCCCTCCTCCAACGGACCGTCCACCGGCATGGGTGTCAGGTCCAGCATGCGTTTCGTATGACGCCTCATGGCGGTCAGCCTCACGGGGCCGGAACGTGCTCATGGCCGCCGACCCGGGTCATCCGTCTGTCTCAATCCGGCTGTGCGTAGCTCGGCTGGTTCACGTACCGCCGCATGCCCAATCGCAGGTCCGTAGACCGGCCGGGCGGCAGGACGACCGTCACGTATCTGCTCTCGACCGGAATCGCCGACGGTCCGTTCGCCGTCAGGTCGGTCACGTCGGTGAACGCGTGCTCGCCGAACGCGCCGGCCTGGACGATCAACCGGCGTTCCCTCAGCGGGCTGGTGTTGACCAGGGTGACCGTGACGCTGTCTCTATCCAGGGCGTGGACCAGCGCGCCGACGTCAGACGGCAGGCCGGGACGTTGCCCATCGGCGTCGAACCAGCGCAGGCGAACGTGCAGCAGCCCGCCATGGTAGATGACCTGAGGCCCGCCGCACGTCAACTGCACCAACGCCTCGGTATGCACCGGGTTGATATTCTGCCAGTGGTGCACGTCCCACTGCGCCGGGTCGCCGTCGTCGTGGCGCATCACGTCCATCCGTCGGGCGACCTCCGCCCATTGCGCGTCGAGGATCCGGCCGGGGTAGTCGTCGTTCCGCCCCCGAAGATACGCGTACCAGGGCGCGATGTGGACGTCGTCGCCCTTGCCCCGGCCGGGGTCGACCCGCTCCCAGCTGCCAGCCGGTCCGAGGACACGTTCAACTCGGGCGGCATCGGCGGGGTCATGTGACATGGCCCAGATCTGCACCGGCCAGTGCGCCCTGATCGGACGATAGGCCATCCAGCCCTCGTCGGTGTGGCGATGAGGCACGTGCAACGTCCCGTCCTCGTCCCGACCCAGCTCGATCATGCGGTCGAGCTGGGACCGCGGGATGTCCAGGTAGCCCAGGTCGCCCGTCATCAGCACGGCGTTCATGGCCGCGATCGTCAGCGGCTCGATGAGGGTCATGAACCCGTGCGGCCACCGCCATCCGTAGTAGCCACCCCACCACTTGTCGCCCATCCGCTCGCCGATTCGCCCGGTCGGGCCGATGTTGTCCGGACACAGCCCGCCGTTGGCGTCGATCCGGTCGGCCCAGGCACCGAGATAGTCGAGCACCCACTGACGATAGGCGTCGTCCCCGGTGTGCAGGTATGCGTGCGTGATCAGGCTGGTGCACGTCAGGTTGAGCGGGACGTCGCCCCGCATCTGCCGTTCGTTGAGCAGTCGCAGGATCTCGGCGTAGACCTTGTCGTCGTTCCAGTTGGCCACCGGCCCGTCGACGCCGGGGATGTCGTCGAACGGGGCGGGGTAGTTGGCCAAGATCGGCCGGTGCGTCTCCCAGTCGTCCCACGAGTTCTCCAGCCGCGGCCCTCTGCTACCCGTGATGGGCGAGCGCATCATCCGGCGCTTGGCGTCCCAGTTGGGCGCGTCGGGGTCCTGGCCCATGTACATGCGTGCGAACCGAAGGGTCCGGTCCCGATCCACCGGCACGTTCGGGTCGGCCAGACCGAAGTAGTAGAAAAAGAGCGAGCTCTCCCCGTGGTGCATCCAGTCGTAGTAGGCGTCGAACTCCCGCCAGACCTGGCCGTACTCGGTGAACTGCCGCGTGACCGCCTCCCACAGGAACCGGCTCCGCCGGTCGATGTCCTCACTGCCGCCGAGGGCATAGAACAGCGGCCAGTTGTGGTAGCTCTCGTACCCGTCGTCCGACCCGTCCATGCCCGGCCAGGTCTGTCGCCAGATGAAGGTCCCGTCCGGCCGGGTGTAGCGCTCCTGAAACGCCGGCGCCGCCTCGTTCATCTTGTCGATCAGAAACCGCTGCCCGACCGCCCACGCGGGCGGCGGCGTCAGCCGCGTCGCACGCACCGTCGTCATCGCACCGTCCGCTCCTATCTGCCGCACGTCGCCGCAACCGCGCCGCGAAATGGTCACGTTTACCCCACACGCCCGCGGCCGACAAGGTCCCCGTCGTCCCCATGCTCGCCTGCGGCCTTCATTGGGGAACGTCGAGCGGCACCCGATCAGCGTTGGTCCGGTCGGCAAGATTTGCGCTTGGCAGGCAGAACCTGCCGGCCAGAGGGTCGCGCCCAGGAGTTCCCTCGCGGCTTAGTTTGTAAGTGGTTTCCCGGCAAGTCGTTATGCTTGTTAGCCGTGCGTGCGTTGTTGGCATTCGGCTTGCTTGGCGTTTCCGCAGACGTCGCGAGGACCCGACCGAGACGACCAAGGAGCGCGACCATGATCGACCTGCCGATATCGAGCTGGACGTCCGACGCGAACACGGGCGCGATGATCTCCACGTCCACATCGCCAACCCTCGGTGTG
>CAYOGX010000253.1:0-6517 GCA_964403235.1 uncultured Planctomycetales bacterium
TCCTCCATGATCGCGTCTTTGTCCTTGCGAACCAGCCGGCAGCGGATTCGGAACGGCATGCCGTACGTCAGCCGGAGTTGCCGGCACTCGTCCGGATCGTGGCGCGGCTTGCCCAGCTCGTAGCCCAGGTACTCCAGCGACATGTTCTCGTCATAGCTGACGATCGGGAACACCTCGCGGAGCAACGCCTCCAGACCGGTGTTCTTGCGCTTCTCGGGATCCGCATCGGTTTGCAGGAACCGCTGGTAGCTCTCGGTCTGGATCTCGATCAGGTTGGGTACTGCCAGGGCATCGCCGACCTTGCTGAAATCGCGCACCGTGCTCGCGCTGACCATGTCAACTCCCTTTCGTGAGGCTCTGCTCGCCGCAGATGGCCTTTCGCTTGGACACAAGGTCTCCGCACAGAGGGTCTGTCGTCACAACCCCTCCGCTGGACACACCGCGCCTCGACCTAACGTCCACAGGGCCTCCGTTGGGCCAACCCGTGTAGGTCTGCCAGTCTTTTTTTGGGGGGACGTCACTACGGTCCGGCGGATGCCATCCGTTCGGCCGGCTGTCCCGAGCGAGGCGGCCCGCTAACCCGTCTCACCTCGCACCGACCTGTCTCGCACCCGCTACGGAGGGAGACATCGAAGTAACCCTGCATTTTACGACTTTGGTCGTCAATTGCAAGGCTAGATTTTCAGAAATCTGTGCCCCTCGGACACGCCCCCCCGACCAGACCGACGCCGCCGGAGACCTCCTACCCCCTGCCGGTCGACGCCACAGCACCGGGCGCAAGACGCCAGCTCACCGCGGCGTGACCCGGCTTCCCGGCGCCAGCCCCCTACCGGACCAGGGACTCGGGGGCTACTTGCCGACGACCTCGACCGTCGCGCCGGCCTCTTCGAGCCTCTTGGCCAGTTCGTCGGCCTCTTCCTTGCTCAGGCCCTCCTTGACGGCCTTGGGGGCGGCGTCGACAACGGCCTTGGCGTCTTTCAGACCCAGGCCCGTCGCCGCCCGGACCTCCTTGATCACCGCGATCTTCTTGTCGCCAGCCGCTTTGAGCACCACGTCGAATGCCGTGGGCCCGGCGTCTTCCTCAGCCGCACCGCCCGCCGCGCCCGGCGCGGCCGCGATCGCCACCGCGCCGGCGGCCGGCTCGATGCCGTGGGCGTCCTCGAGGTAATCGGCCAGTTCCTGGGCCTGTTTGGCGTTCAGTTCTGCGATCTTGTCGCCCAGCTTCTTGATCTCAGCGGAGAACTTGCGGGGCTCTGCTTGTGCCTCGTCAGACATCTCGAATTTACTCCCAATGGACAACCAAGCACATCGGTCGGCCTGATAGCCGGCCTCCCGCTGAGGCCGTTTAACCCCGCCCGGCCTGGGTCGGGCTCGCGGGACAATCTGCAGCCGACGCGTTGTTTCCCTTGCCTCGGGCGCTAAGGATGCCAATCGTGCCGGGCGGTCGGTCCCTCCCGCCCGTCGGCATCACGCCGCTTAACCTTCTTCGGGCTTGTCCGCGATGGCCTTGACACAACCGGCCACCTTGGCCCACGGGCTCGTCACCTGCCCGCACACGCGCCGCCACGGCGATAAAACCATCATGACCAGCTCGCCTAGCAGCTCGGCGCGGCTTTTCATCCTGGCCATCTCTGCGACCGAGACCAGATCCGCGTCGCCCTGGATGATTCCGAACTTCAGGGAGATGTCCCGGATCTCGCGCTTCAGCCGCACCAGCTCCTTGGCGACGTCGATGATCGACTCGCCCCCGCTGATCAGCGCGCACGGGCCCGAAAGCGCCTTGCCCACCGCCTCCAGTGGTCCCCCGCCGAACGCACGCCGCGCCAGCGAGTTCTTGACCACGTGAAGGCGGATCCCCCGGTCCCGCAACTCACCGCGCAGCTTGTGGTTTGACACGGCGTCCAAACCGGTCAGATCCGCCACGCACACACTGTCCACGCCTTCGTACCATCGCTTGTATTCATCGGTGACGAGTTGTTTGGCCTTCCTGCTCATCGGACTCCAAGACCCCTTACGGTCACGCGCTCTATCGGCACAAATGCCAGAATCTATCATTAGACCGCGCCGTGCCCCCGCCGTCAACCAGCGACTTGTCAATCTTTCGTCTCAGGCACCACCAGCAACCCTAGCCGTTCGCGTGACATTGACAACGAAGAACCCCCAGGGATCGGGACCGCGCCATTCCCTCCGTCTCGCCGGGTCGCTACAATGCCGGGCCGAAACCATCACCTTGAACGGAGGGCTGCACATGGCTGACTCGAGGGAATTGTCACGGCGTGCTTTCTTGAAACGCGGAACCCGCCTCGGCGCGGTGGGGTTCTTGTCGCAGTCGCTCTGTTCGTGCAGCGGCCAGGAGGCGAAGGCCGCGGCGGCGCCTCGCCTGGTCCTGTCGACCGCCCTGGCCGGGACCGGCCGACCCGGGCCCAACGACCGCATCGGCGTGGGGTACATCGCCGTCGGACGACGCGCCAGAGGCCTGCTGGGACTGCCCAAAGGCGCCCAGATCGTCGCCATCAGCGACGTCAACGAGAAGCGGCTCGACGAGGTCGGCAAAGACAAGCCCTGGAAGAAATACCCCGACTACCGCAAGATGCTCGAGGACCCCGACGTCGACGCCGTCGTCATCAGCACGCCCGACCACTGGCATGCGCTCAACGCGATCCACGCCATGCAGGCCGGCAAGGACGTCTACTGCGAAAAGCCGATGACCCTCACCGTCCGCGAGGGACGCCTCATGGTCGACGCCGCGCGGAAATACAAACGCGTCTTCCAGACCGGCAGCCAGCAGCGATCGATGCACGAATGCCGCCTGGGCTGCGAGCTGATCCGCAACGGGCGGATCGGCAAGATCAAGCTCGTCCACGGTTCCAACTACCCGAGCCCCCTTGAGAGATGCGACGCGCCGGCCGAGCCCGTACCCGAGGGCCTGAACTGGGACATGTGGTGTGGCCCGACCAAGCCCCGCCCGTTCAACGCGAAGCTGTACCTGCCGCGACCCCACCCGACCGGATGGATCTCGTACCGTCCCTATTCCGGCGGGGAAATGACCGGTTGGGGCGCGCACGGGCTGGACATCATCCAGTGGGCGCTGGGGATGGACGCGTCGGGTCCCGTCGAGGTCTGGCCCGTGGGGTCCGGACGGACGTGCCCCGTCCACTTCCGCTACGCCAACGGGATCGAGGTACACCTGGACGGCAAGGCCCCCGGCGGCGGCGGTCTGTTCGAGGGGGAAAAGGGCAAGCTCCTCGTCGCACGGCGCAAGCTCGAGACCTGGCCGAAGGAGATCGCCAAGGAGCCGCTCGCGGCCGGGGACGTCCGCCTGTACAAGTCCGACCACCACATGCTTAACTGGATCGAGTGCATTCGGACGCGCAAGCGGCCGATCTGCGACGTGGAGATCGGCCACCGCTCCACGACGATGTGCCACCTGGGCAACATCGCCCGCTGGACGGGCCGAAGGCTGCGATGGGATCCGAAAAAGGAGGCCTTCACAGGCGACGACGAGGCCAACGCCCTGTTGCAGCGCCCCATGCGCAAGCCGTATGCTCTCTAGCGCCGTTTCGGCCAGAGAGTGTCGTACAGATGCGGGCGGGTGCCATGGGCAGACTTGTTTGCTCGTCCTACATCCCGAGACGAACAGAAGAACACGGGTAAGCACGCTTGCCCAGGGCACCCACCCACGGTCGTCTGGCACACAGGCGCGGAGGTCGACCCCCGTGGCAAGCATTTTGTCCCTTTTGCTGTTAGTGTTTTACTTGGTCCTGGCTTCGGCGGGCCCAGTGTCTGCCGGGGGAGCGCGGGCCAAGACGCAGCCGTTTCCGAGCATTTCCAAGACCCACACGGAGACCGTCAACACGCCCCAGCACGCCTACCGGATCACCTTGGGCGGCACCCTGGACGCGGACAACACCCTGGCCTGGCGGCCGGTGCATGGCCGAAGCACCATCGAATGGCCGCTGTTCCAGCCGAACGTGTCCGTCACAATCGAGAACGTCGGCCTGACGGACGTCAAGTCCCCCTGGCTCGCCGTCAACGGCCGCGACTGGTACAGCATCGACACGTTGCTCGCCAGTATCACCAAACCGGACATGACCGACCGAGAGAAGGCGTTCGCCGTCTACGAGCTCTTCAAAAAGAGCTTCTATCACTACAACGTGGCCGAGTGCCGGCTCGAAGCGGACGGCACGCTGGTCAGCGACGTGCTCGATCCGGTCAAGATGTTCAACCTGTACGAGAACAACGGGTGTTCGCTCCACGCGATCAACCTGTCCACGCTGTGGCAACGGCTGGGCCTCGAGGCTCGCGTCATCAACTTCAAGTCGATCCACTGGGTCAGCGAGGTGTTCTACGACGGGGGCTGGCATATGCTCGACGCGGACGCGCGCGTCTTTTTCCCTAAGCACGACAACGAGACGGTGGCCGGGCTCGAGGATTGGGTTCAGGATCGATACCTGCTCAAGCGCGCCCACCACACGGGCGATTTCGCGCGGGCGGACCGCAAGGCCGACCTCAAGCACGCCACGCACTATCTGGACAAGAACTCGGGCAGGCCCTTCCGTGCGAAATCGGACCACCGCATGGACATCCACCTGCGGCCCCGCGAGAAGATCGTCTACCGCTGGGATAACATCGGCAAGTTCCACGACAACTGGCGTCATAAGAAATCCGTGCCCAAGTTCGCCAACGGGCGGTTCGTGTATGCGCCTGATTTCACCAGCCCGTTCGCCGAGCGCGGATTCGTCAAGCAGGTCAACGTGTCGGGGTTCGGTTCGTCGGAAGGCCATCTGAGGCCCAAGGACGGCGTTCGACCGGCCGAGCTGGTCTGTCGATTCTGCTCGCCGTACGTTCTTGTGGGAGGAACGGTCAACCTGACCTACGAGCGGACGGTGCGGTCGGAGCTGACGCTGAACATCTCGTTCGACGGCAAGAACTGGCGGCGCCTCTGGGAAGCCCAGCACGGGGGCGCGACTCTGACCGCGCAGGTTCCGTTGGATGCGGCCATCGCGCCGCGGTCCACCGATGCCAAGTATGCGTACTGGCTGCGGTTCACACTGAAGGGGGCCCAGTCGGCCAACGACGTGGGGCTGACGCGTATGAGCGTCGCGACCGACTTCCAGGCGTCGATCAACGCGCTGCCCTCGCTCCGTCTGGGCGCGAACGAGATCGCCTACCGCGATGCCACGACCGGCCCGCATCGCCTTCGCATCACGCACGAGTGGCGCCAGTGCGATTCGATGCTGCCGCCGCCCACGCCGGTGCCCGTCGCAAAGCTGCGCGAGACGCGGACCTTGAGCCCCGTGCTGCGTTGGACCGAGGACCCGTCGCCCCAAGGCAAAACGATCAGTCACTACCGCATCCAGATCCGCGCCGACGCGAAGATGCGCGTGCCCGTCTCGCCGAACCTCGAGCGGGTCTTCGCCGCGAAACAGAAGCAGTGGCAAGTCCCCGACGGGTGGCTATTGCCGGCCAGGACCTACTACTGGCGACTGCGGGCCCGCGACGAGGCCGGAATCTGGAGCCCGTGGTCCAAGGTCGCCCGTTTCGTACTGCAAGGCCCGGGCCTTGTGGGCAACCTCCGCGTGGACGGCACGCAATTGCGTTGGCAGCGTCCCGCGATCGGGACGAAGCCCGCCCGGTACGAGGTCTTCGGCGCCGACAAACGAGGTTTCATCCCATCGTCGGACAACCGCGCGGCCGTCGTGGAGGGCGACCATTGGCCAATCGCGATTGCGGACGCTCGACGATACTACCGGGTACGTGCCGTCGACGCGCACAAGGTGGCCGGTCCCGTCTCGTCACCCGTGGACGCAGCCGCGGCGCGGACGCAGGTGTTGGTGGCCGAATCGGCCGAATGGCAACGCAAGCTCGCCGACGAAACGAAACGGACCGAAGCGCTCGCCAAGCAAGGCGCGCCGCCATGGGCGGTCGCCCTGCGAGATGCCCTGAAGCGCTATCAGCTGTGGGCGCACTGGTGGATCTTGCACCAGCACGACGACGGCCAATTCGGCGGGCAATACGGTGACGACGTCGAGCTTACCTGCGGCTGGCCCGTCCTGTGCCTCGCCCAGGACGACCGAAAGACCTTCGACGCGCTCAAGCGCCTCGCCGACGGCGTGTGGCAGAACATCCCGTCGATCCGCAAGCACGGCTACGACCGGTTCAGCGACGTGGAGCACTCGGCCGAACCCACCAGCTACAGCCAGCCGCGGATGGTCGTGCTGGACCGCGGAAAGGCGCTCTACGTCGATCGCTGCCGGCAGACGTTCGAGACGGTCCTGAAACACTGGATGGGGACGAACCGCAACGGACGGCTCCAGTTCAAATCGTCGTGGTTCGGGTATGACCAGCAGATGACGCCGAAGATCAACGCCAAGGCGGCGTATGACATCCCCGAGTGCGCCAAGGCCCTCAAGCCCGCGCTCTACGTCGTCTGGGCGACCGGCGACCAGCACGTCAAGCAGAAGCTCATCGACTACGGGCGGACCTGGGCCGAGGCCGCACTGACGGAATATGAGGG
>CAYOGX010000254.1:0-6492 GCA_964403235.1 uncultured Planctomycetales bacterium
ACTGACGGTACATCTCGGGCGACACCCATGGCCCGGTCTGCGTGCCCATGTCGTCGCCCATGAAGAAGACGTCGGCCAGCCCCTCGGTCGCCTCGAAGATCCGTTCGTAATGGGCCAGGTAGAACTCGACGATGTGCTCGAGGATGCATTCGCCGACGGCCGGCTCGGTCATCAGGTCAACGAGGAACTGTTCAGCCCCGCGGAGGTACATGGCCGGCTTGAGCTGTGCCGCTCGGTCGAGACGGTCCGCCCCGATCACCACCGCGCACCCGGTGTCTCGCAGGACCACACACTCCTGATGCATCTGCGAGTAGTCGTACATGTCGGTGCCGGGCCACAGCGGGTAGGCTTCGACTTCGGCAACGCTGGTCATCTCGGCCAGCGGCGGCCGGGCCACGTGCTTATACCGCCACGACCACGGCTCGCCGTCGCGACGGACCCCCTCTACGGTCATCCACCGCCGCGGCACGCCCCAATGGTCCTCGACCGAGCCATCCTCGAACGACCGCAGCTTGCGCCCGACGTACTTCGGGCCCAGATGATAGCGCAGGTCCACGCCGAGTTGTCGCAGCAGCGATTCGGAGTCCGCCAGCCCGCGTTCCGCCACCAGTCGCTCGGTGACCGACCCGATCGCCCAATAGTCGATCGGAACGCGGTCCGCCTCGCGATGATCCAACGCCGTCAGTACGCGTTCCCGACCCAGCATTGGTCTGCACGCTCGCCTCCACCCGGCAGTTCCCAGGGAATCCCGACACCCGAGGAATCGCGACCCCACCTCTGAAGAGGTGAGCCACCCGTCCTCATGTTTCGACGTCTTGACGTTTCGACGTTTTGACGTTTCGCCGTTTCCCTCAGCTTCGTATGCTCAGCACCGGCGCGGCCAGCAGGCCGCACGGGTAGACGTTGTAGGACTCCTGCCAGGCATCGCCCTCAGTGATGAAGTTGACCGGACCGACCCACGGGGGTTCGGGTGGCGCCTGGTGCAGCGGGCCGAACGCATTGCGCCGGTGCCCGATCACCTCGATGCCCAGGTCGATCGTGTCGTCTTGCATCGCGTCGGTGATGTCGAGCTCGTAGGGCTGCCACTTGATATAACCGACCGGCCGACCGTCGACGAGAACGCGGACCACGCCGCCCGCCCACTTGGGCAACGTCACGAAGACCCGCTCCTCCGGCTGACGGCGAACCTGTACTTGTCGGCGGTAGGTCACCGACCCGGCGTAAAACGGCAAACGCTGCCGACACCAATCGCCGTGCCGTAGCTTGGCCGGCAGCGCCTCGATCCCGGCCCGCTCGCGCGACGCATCCAGCCGGACGCCGAACGCCCCCAGCAGGAACGATGCCTCCAGGTTGTCGTCCTCGACAAAGTCGATGGCCATCTCGATCTCGTTCACGCCGACGCGCAACACCGCCGGGTCGACCGGCAGGCGACGGATCGACCTGTCGGTCCACCATCCGTCGTCGGCGTCCGACGAGACACGGTGTCCGTTGATGGTGACGGCGAAGCGCTCGGGTGTCTCGAGGGCCAAACAGATCGGGCCGGCCGGCACCTCGTCGATCTGCACCACGTAGCGAAGGACGATCGGCGTGGGCTTGACTGGCTTCGCCCGCCTCGCCCAGGGCTGGACCATCTGGCCGCCGCGGCGCGGCAGCTTCAACGCGTCGCGAACAGCCTGGTCGATCTTGAGGATCTCCATCGGGCCGTGCCAATGGCCCTTGGCGAGGCGATACTGGGCCTTGTCCAGCACCAGGACGTTCGGCTCGTCAAGCTGGTAGCGCCACGCGCCACCCAGCTTGGTGCGGGCGACTTCCATATGGCCCTGGTGCCGTGGCAACTCGGCGTCGGGCTTGGGCCTGATCACGAACAGCCGGCTGCCCACGGCGGGCAGTGACGTGATGATCGTCAGATCCTTACCTTCGCGGATCGTCTCCGTTGCATAGCGTTGGCCCGTTGTGGGGTCCCATTCTTCCGCGACGGTCCCGGCGATGCGAACGTAGACAGGGTTGTAGCCGTGCTTGCGATCCCGGTTGACCAGGAACAGGTACTGGACGTCGCGGTCCTGCCGCAGCATGTAGATAATCGGTGCGATGGGCTTGCCCTCGCCGTCGCTCACGCTCAGCACGCGACCGGCGGGCGCAACAGCGTCAAGCAGCGGATTGGCCGAAAACGACACGCGGGTGCACTCCGCGGACAGCTTGACCGCGGCGTTGTCCCTAGCCGCGTCGACACACCTGGCCGCTGGGCCCGCGAAGACGACCCTCCCCCCTGCCCCCTGGAACCGCCGCAGCAGCTCGACGGTACTCGCGCGGATCGTCAGCATCGGCGGCACGACCGCGACGCGGTACGCCGCCTTGCCCACCCTCAGCGTCGGCGGGCCTTTCTTGGACGTCACCACCTTGCCCAGGCGAGACAGCATCTCCTCGTCGCCGTAGTCGAAATCGATCTGGGCGTCGAGAAGCCAGTCCCGCAGCTTGGCCAGGTTCGCGTCGAGCTTCTGGATGTCTTCCGCCTGCCGGTACCCCACGCGGCTGCGGACCCACGTGCTCTCGATCGGGTGGACGACCAGCACGTCGCGGACGGGCTGGCCCCGTGTCATCAGCACGTGCACGCGGGCGTAGTAGTCCTCGACCTCGGCGTAGTACCGCCACCAGGGCGACTGATAGAAGATCGAGGCCGGGTAGTCGCGCTTGGCCTCGCCCGCCATCGTGTACCACGACAGATGCTGACATCGCAGGTTGACGCCCAGGGCGGCCTGCCAATCGCCGACGGCCTTGTGGCTCTCGAAGTTGAACTGCCAGCCCGTACAGCCGTACAGCTCGCTCAGCAGCCACTTACGGCCCGTCTGGCGGAGCACCGACGCGCATTGCTTGGCCGTGTCGAACTCGTCGTTCGGCTCGGTCAGGATGTCGATGCCCGGCGCCTGCATGTGCTCGTAGAACCGCATGGCCGACCCGACCACGTTCACCTGCGAGCTGGGCCTGGGCTCCTCCAGGACGTGGCCCGTGTGCAGCAGCTTGTGTCGCTCGCACCACTCGCCGATCTGCCGCGCGAACGCGTCGACAAACAGATGCGTCGTGCAGTCATGATAGTGCCACCGGGCGCGGCTGACCTTCCGGCCGTCCACGTCGAAGAAAAGCTCGGGCAGATGATCGATGATGTCGTAGCCGTAGCGTTTTTTGAACACGGCCGGCAGTTTGGGCGTCCAGGACAGATCGAAGCTGTCACCGGCGGCCCGGGGGATCTCGGTGACCATGGGCCAACCGTGATTGGGCTCGTCGGTGAAGATGCCGGGGATGGTCTTGCCGAAATGCCGGCCGTTGGCCCGCCGGTAGGCCTCGTGCGTCACTTGGATGAATCGGCGGACGGCCGCGTGGTTCATCGTGTCCAGGTACGTGTACCCGTTGTACCACGACGAGTTCGGCATGACGACGACGTGGAAGAGCATCACCACCTCGCCGCCGGCGAGCTTCTTGACGTCGGTTCGCTTGATCCGCCGGACGCTGCGGGCGCAGTCGCCGTCGAGCCGCCCGGCGAAGATCGCCAGCACATCCCTGCCCTTCGTGCTGAACGACTTACCATCGGCAAGCTCGCACCGCAGACTCCGCATGCGGTACTGGCGGTCCTTGGTGACCAGCCCGCCGGCCGCACCGCTCGGCCAACGGTCCTCGTCATACAGCCAGGCCTCCATCCCGAGCTTCGCGCATTCGTCGGCACACGCCTCGACCAGACCGAACCATTCCTTGGACAGGTACGGCGTGGCCAGGCCCACCCGCGAGTGCATGAACGCCCCGCCAAGCCCCATCTGGTGCATCACGCGGAGCTGCCGTCGCAACTCGGCCTCTTCGAGCTTGCCGTTCCACGACCAGAACGGCTTGCCTCGGTAGGCCGCCCCCGGGTTCTCGAATTGACGGATCAGTGCCCGCTCGCGTGCCATGTCCTGTCCTCCAACGAACGGATGCTACCTGCTGAGTAAGCCACCTCTTTGAGCAGATGCCGGGCCAAATTGCAAGCGGAGCCCCCGCCGCACGCGGCGGGGCTAAACAAGATCTTCGCGGGTATTCCTATCGCGGGCGCCTCCGCCGCAATCGCTGGCGCCGTTCGTTATGGTCAAGCGGGCGGTCGGCGGATAGACTGGGCCGCATGCCTGCCGATGAACTCGCAACGACGCCGGGCGGGGACGTGGCCCCTAACCGACCGGCTCCGCGCCTGCCGCGCTGGTCGACGTGGGGTGTCCCGGTGGCGGTCTTCCTGGTCACCTGCGTCACGTTCCTGCCCGCGGTCCACAACGAGTTCGTCAGCCTCGACGACCACAAGAACTTCCAGCGCAACTACCACTACCGCGGGCTGGGCGCCGACAACGTCAAGTGGGCCTGGACCACCTTTCACAACGGGGCCTACCAGCCGTTGAGCTGGATGTCCTTCAGCACCCAGTACGTCGCGTGGGGTATGGACCCGACGGGCTATCACGTCGTCAGCGTGGTGCTCCACGCCGTCAACGGCGTGCTGTTCTTCTGGGTCGTGGTGCGTGTGCTGGCGCTGGCGATGCCGGCCGCGGCGCGCCAACATCCAGTGGCGTTGCGGAACGCCTCCGCGCTGGCTGCGCTGTTGTTCGCCCTTCACCCATTGCGGGCCGAGCCGGTGGCGTGGGTGTCCTGCCAGCCCTATCTGCCCGTGGGCATGTTCTACCTGCTGTCTCTGCTTGCCTATCTGCGCGCATGCCGGGATGACGTCTCCGGCCCGGCTCACGTCGGGTGGGTGACCGTGTCTTGCCTGTGCTACGCCGGCTCGATCCTGTCCAAGGGGGTCGGCGTCGGGCTGGTGGCGGTGCTGGTGATCCTCGACGTCTATCCGCTCCGCCGACTGTGGCCCGGTCGGGCCCGCGGACAACCCAGGCCGCCTCCCTGGCGGGTCCTGGTCGAGAAGACCCCGTTCCTGTTGCTCGGTATCGGCTCGGCCCTGCTGGCGGTGCAGAGCAAGCTGGAGGCCATGGTCCCCGTGGCCAGCTACGACATCCCCCACCGCGTCGTCCAGGCCGCCTGGGGCCTGCTGTTCTACCTGACAAAGACGGTGCTGCCCGTCAATCTGTCGCCCTGGTACCAATTCCAGGACGGGTTCAGCGTTTGGGAACCGCGCTTCGTCATCAGCGTCGTCCTGGTGGTCGCGCTCACGGTGGCGGCGATCGCCCTCTGGCGGCGGTGGCTGCCCGGCACGGTCCTGTGGGGCTACTACCTGGTCGTCCTTCTGCCGTTGAGCCACCTGGTCCGTCTAGGTCGTCAGGCAGCGGCCGATCGATACACGTACGTCTCTTGCATGGGCTGGGCGGTGCTGGTTGGCGCTGGCGTGTTGGGGGCCTGGCGGGCGCGGTCGACGGGCCGATTGGGCCGGTCGACCTTCAACGCGATTGCCGCGGTCTCGGCGGCGGCCTGCCTGATCCTGGGGGTCCTGACCTGGCGGCAGGTGCAGGTGTGGCGCGACGGGTTGAGCCTGTGGACCCGGGCGGTCGAGGTCTCGCCCGACATCGTCATCCCGCGCAACAACGTCGCCCAGGAGCTCCGCGCACGGGGCGACTACCGCGGCGCGATGGCGCATCTGCACGCCGCCGTCCAACGCCACCCCAACGACCCCCTGCCCCGAAACGCCCTGGCCTCCGTCCTGCTCGACATGGGGATGCCCGACGAGGCGATGGAACAGGTACGGATCGCCCTGCATTTCGATCCGGACAATAGGTTTTCCCACGGCACGCTGGGTGCGATCTACCTGGCCCAGGGACAGTTCGACAAGGCCATCGCGTCTTTAACGCGGGCGCTCGAGCTCCGCGCGACCGACGGTTCGGCCCGCTGCAACCTGGCCAGCGCGCTGATCCGAACGAAGCGATACGACGAGGCCATCGAGCACTGCCGCGACCTGCTGGACAGGTTCCCCGACATAGCCGACGCCCACAATTTGTGGGGCATGGCCCTGATCGGCAAGGGTGAGACGGACGCCGGTATCCAGCGGATGCAACAAGGACTGGCACTTGACGCAAACGCCACCACAGCCCGGCTGAACCTGTCCCGTGTCCTGGTCGATCGGAAACGCTATCGCGAGGCGCTCGATCTGCTTCGCGCCGGAGCCGAGCTACCCAGACCCGATCCGCGCGTGGTCCGGGAACTCGTGAACCTGCTGCTGACCTGCCCGGACCCCGCTCTGCGTGACCCGGTCCGCGCCCTGACCCGGGCCCAACGGGCCAGCCGACAGGCCAAGGGACGCAACGTCGACTACCTCGAACTGACCGCCACCGCGCTGGCCGCCACCGACGCGTGGGACCAGGCCATCGCCGTCGGCCAGCAGGCACTTGACCTGGCACGCAAACAAAACCGGCTCGACCTGGTCCAGCGCCTTGCGGGCTGTATCGAGGACTACCGACGTCAGCGAGACGGCATGCGCTGATCGGTACTGCCTTAATCCGGGTAGCACGGTCAAGCAAAGCCGCGGGGCGCGGCGCAGCTTGG
>CAYOGX010000255.1:0-6490 GCA_964403235.1 uncultured Planctomycetales bacterium
GGCGGCCTGGTCCATCTTGCGCTTGGCGACGAGCTCGCACATGTGCTTGGCGTGGCCAGAATGAGCCTTGAAGAGCTTGTGCTCCGGAACGACGCGTGCCCTGGAAATCCTCTTGGCCATGGTCCACCTCCCGTCGGTCGTTGGTTTCGGCGCGGCACCCCGAGGTCCTCTATGGGACCCGCCCTCTTTCACACAACAAGAAGGGTGCATGGATTGTTCCATCAATTGTGGATGAAATGGAACCGATAACGCAAGCGGCAAGAGGTCGTTTTGGCCTGATGGAGCTTGGGGATAGAGTCCGGGGAGGCGAAATCAGTTCTTGACATAAGGGACGCTTTTTGGTAATTTACCCTAAACTGGTCGCGGTGTGTCTGCAGGTTTACAGAGCCGCCTGCTTCACTTGGACAAGTGGCTCCGGGCCATGGCCAAGTGCCCAAGGCCGTGCGGTGACCTGCCTTGGGGATTTTCCCCGGCAATCGGTGCAATGAGAGTTCGGTCTTTGGCAGCTTAGCTTGCCCGTTTCGGAACAACGGAGATAAGGGGCACTTTCGTGGGTCGTGAGCCAGGGCGAGGTCCTGGTCAGGGGGATTTTTTTTGTTTTTCACGGTCCCGCGAGTGCCGTCTGCCAGACTGATATTGCACCGTCCGAACGAGGCTCGATGCCCCTACAGCGAGAAGACAGACGATGAAAGACCGAGTTGCCAGGGCCATTGTTCTCTGCGTAGGCCTCGTGTTGTTGTCTCCCTTTGCCTCGGCGGCCCCACGTTCCGTCGAGGTCCCCATCGAGTTCGGCCTCGACGATCTTACCTTTAGCGTCGTCGAGGGCTATGACCTTGTTGAGGTTCTCGGCGACAAGTGTTCGCTCGACGGCGAGCCGGGCGCCCCGTGGCTTCCGGTGCGCGACGTTCACGTCCTGCTTCCCCCCGGTACGCTTGCCTCGAAGATAGAAGTTACCGTGCTCGACGAGGTTGAGCTGGACGGGGAGTATTTCGTTTATCCCGCTCAGAAGCCGGCCTGTCTTTCGGCGCCCAAGCCGCCGCCCTTTATGGAGCCTGATCCGAAGGTGTACAGGCACGTGGCGCCGATCCACGCCGATGGCGCCGTGTTGCTCGACACGATGATTGTCCGTGGCTACTCGATCGCGGTCGTGCGGGTCTATCCGCTCAAGTACGTGCCGGCCATCGGGAAGCTTTCCCTGCGCACCAAGATTGACGTGAACGTGCGCTTAAAGCCGATGCCCGCCCACGGGGGGTTGCGCGTTCGGAAACGGGAGCGCGTCTTCGAAAAACTCGTCAGGCACGACGTGGTCAACCCCGAACGCATCAAGCTCGAGTACGGCGCGCGCCCATTCTCGCCGCGCTCCACCGATGAAGGGTTGGTGGGCGAGGGCGTGGAAGGAGTGGGTGCCGAAGGGGGCGGTGAGCAGCCGCTGTCGGCGCCTGATCCCGATGACGTGCAGTACCTCATCATCTGTGCCGCCTCGATGATTGACGAGTTCCAGCCGCTCGTGGACTGGAAGACGAAGAAGGGCGTGCCGGCCGAGGCGGTCTCGGTGGACTGGATCTACGCCAATTATTCCGGCGAGGACAACCAGGAGCAGATCAAGGCGTGTATCAAGGACTACGTCGAGGAGAAGGGGACGGTCTGGGTCGTGCTGGGGGGCGACGACACGATCGTGCCCGACCGCGACTGCTATGGTGATGTCAGCGACGGGACCTACACAGACACCACGATCCCCACTGACCTCTATTACTCCGGCCTTGACGACATGGACTGGGACGACAACGACAACGGCATCGCCGCCGAGGTCCCTCGCGACTCGATTGACATGGGGCCGGACGTCTTTGTGGGCCGGTTCCCGATTCGGACGGCGAGCCACGCGACCGCCATCGTCAACAAGACGATCGAGTATGAGAAGAATCAGCCGTCGAGCGGGTTTGCCGAGAAGATGATTCTCATCGGCGTGTCGCTGTGGAACACGGGCGATGCCGAAGGCAAATCGGAATACATGTATTCGGGCTGGATTGACCCGTACTGGGACCCGGTCCGTATCCGCTTCTACGACACCGCGACGGACTTTCCGGGCGGCGCGTCCTACCAGGTCAATGTCGCCAACATGACCGATCAGTTGGAGGACGGCTACAACCTCCTTCACATGGCGACCCACGGCAGTCAGACCCTTTGGGGCATGGAGACGGGGGGCAACTACAACTCGAGCAACGCACAGAGCGTGAGCAATCCCGGCAAGTACGTCAACATCGTGACGATGGCGTGCAGCACAAATGCGTTCGAGACCGCCTGGTATCCGTCCGATCCGTGCCTGAGCGAGGGCTTCATCCGGAACCCCGACGGCGGGGCGGTCACCTACATCGGCGGCAGCCGCTACGGCTGGGGCTACGCGACGATGACCTCGCACGGCTCCTCGTTCATTTATGACAGGACCTTCTACAAGTTCCTGTTCACGGGCGAGCCGGATGAGCATCCGCAGCAGGTCGGCGCCGTCTACGCGCAGATGAAACAGTATTTTGCCGCGAGCTGTAAGAAATACGGCTCCATGCGTTGGTGCCAGTTTTCCATCAACCTCATGGGCGACCCCGAACTCAGCCTTTACACGGCCGATCCCTCGTCGTTCGGCGCCTCGTTCGAGGAGGCGATCCCCGCCGGGACGCAGACATTTGCCATCGAGACAGGCGTCGCCGACGCCCACGTCTGTCTTTCGAAGGACGGTGAGGTCTACACTTACGGCGACGCCGATGCGTCCGGACACTTCGAGGCCTCGATCAGCCCGGCCACCCCCGGGACCATGCACGTCACCATCACGAAACCGAACTACCTGCCGTACGAGGGGACGGCCGTCGTGACGGCCACCTATTACGTCAACGGCGCCACCGGCAATGATTCCTGGGACGGCCTCGCGCCTGCCTGGGACGGCGCCCACGGGCCCAAGGCGACAATCCAGGCCGGGATTGACGCGGCGAGCGGCGGCTGCGAGGTCCTCGTCGCCACGGGGACCTACACGGGCGGTGGGAACCTGAACCTCGACTTCGGCGGCAAAGCGATCACGGTGAGGTCCGAGGACAACGCGGTCAGTGTCGTGCTTGACTGCCGGAGCGCGGGTCGGGGCTTTACGTTTCACTCGGGCGAGGCGGCCTCATCGGTCGTTCGGGGCTTCACGATTCTCAACGGGCACGCCGCGGAGGGCGGCGGCATTGACTGTGACGGCAGCAGCCCGACGCTCGTCAACTGCACGCTCATCGGCAATACGGCAAGCACCTCCGGCGGCGGCATCGCGTGCCGCAACGGCAGCAGCCCGACGATGACAGGCTGCACGCTCCTCGGCAACAGGGCCGGCACCGAGGGGGGCGGCATCATCTGCCTGGACGGCAGCAGCCCGACGGTGACCGGGTGCATCGTGTGGGACAACAGCCCGCAGGCGATCGCTGTCGTGTCCGGCGCGCCGACGGTGGAGTACTGCGACGTCCAGGGCGGCTGGTCCGGCGTCGGGAACATTGACGCCGATCCGCTCGTGGCGCGCGACGGGCACCTCATGGCCGGATCCCCGTGCATTGACGGGTGCCCGACCGGCCCGACGAACGACAGGGACGGGGAAGCGCGGCCGGTTCCGGTCGGCGGCGGCTACGACATCGGCGCCGACGAGTTCGCGGACACCGACGGCGATGGGCTGCCCGACTGGTGGGAGCTTCTCCACTTCGGCACCGCCACGGGAGCCGAGGCGCTCGGTGACGCAGAGACGGATGGTCTGACGAACCTGGTCGAGTACGAATACACCACCGACCCCTGGAACCCGGACACGGACACCGACGGTTTGGTTGATTCGGATGAAGTGTGCGTGTACGAAACCGACCCGCTTAAGGCGGCTGACATCACGGACGTCTATTGGGATCAAGACGACACGTCGGTCGTGATCGTGTTCGCCTCGCGGCAGGGGGCGGCATACGTGCTTGAGCGGGCGGATGCGGACGCGTATGCGGACGACCTGACCTGGTACACGTTGCCGGAGGATACCCTCGTCGGCGGGGCGGCCCAGGGCATGTTTCGGGACAACTTGACGGCGAACCCGGTGGCGACGGCGTTTCGCTTCTACCGGGTCAAGCGCGCCGACGACACGAATACGAGCCGGCAGACGGCCGGCGTCTTTGGGCTCACGTTGCTGATCCAGTGGACGATGCAGGACTTCGTTATCTCGACGCCGCTCGTGCCGGATCCGGACCACGCCAGCGTTGAGCAAATAATCGGGGAGCAGATCAACCGGAGCACACCGTTCCTACGGCGATTGGTGCCGGAAACCGGGCTGGTGGACAGGATGGTCTATGACCGGGACATCGGCACGTGGTCCCTGATGCAGGGCGAGGCGTTCGACATCGAGCCCGGCAAGAGCTATCAACTCTTCGCCGGCGGCGGCATCGAGGAGACGCTCACGGTGTGGCTGACCGGTACGGTGCCCGAGGAAGGGGTCAGCACAATTGTAACGAAGCCCTCTTGGACGCAGTCTGATCGGTGGTTGGCCTACAGCATGCCGCGGGGCACGACGCTCGGCGAGCTTGGCTTGGTGGAGGCGGTCTCGTATTGGAACCCTGCCAACGTCGTTCGGCTCAAACCGCTCGGCACGGAAATCAGACAGACCTTCCAGTACAACGACGGTATGTGGTTCGATGTGCTCAACCCGGGCGTGGATGCGGGTTCGACGCCGATCGCGTGCGGTGAGGGCATCGTGCTCACTCGCCTGGGCGTCCCGACAGAGCAGGACACGTGGGTCCAGCCCGCGTGGTACTTCCACCCACCGAACGCGTGGTAGGCCGCTTCGCCGGCTGATCAACTCTCCAAAGATCTTGCTGGGGGCATGCCTCTACTTGGGCGTCGTCTCCAGCAGCGCGATGCCCTGGCACATGGGTACCTCGACCGTCCCGTCCTCACGCACCCGGACGGGCGCCTCGTCCACGTTGACGTCATTCATCGTCCACGCCGCCGAGAGGTCCCCCTTGACGTGTCGGCCGGCGATCGGGAACATCCGCCTGACGTTGCCGCGTGCCGGCGTGACGCCCTCGACGAGAACCGTGCGTTCCGCCCGCGTGTTCAGCAGCAGCACGCCCGCCGGCGAGGCAAGCGCGTAGAGCCCCCCACCGTCCACGGTGACGCGAAGCGGCGCGCCGCCCTTGGTCAGCACAGCCAGCCACTGAAACGCGACGCCGATCGGCGTCTGTTCGGTTGGTAGCCCGTTGTGCCAATGCACGGCTTCAACATCATACGGCAGATAGTTCATGTACTCGCCGATCATGAGCATCCCGGCGGCCAGTCCGTTCTGGCATGCGCCCCAGGTCGGGTAGCCGCCCTCACCGACAATAACGGCCATCGGCACCGGCGATTCGCTCCACGTCGGCACGGCCCAACGGCCGTCGCGCCAACGGCCGACGTGCGCGGCCGGGTTGTGAGTGGCAATGGCCTCGTCAATCCACGCCCCACCACGAAGCCAGCGGAAAGCGGTTTTCCTGTTGCTTACAGAAACAGATTTCCACAGGCCGCCTTCGCAGGTGACGCGGCACTTCCCGCGCGCGGATACCTTGAACGTGCCGCCGACCCATGGCGTGTCGCCGACCTCGGCGCCATTACACTCGAAGATCACCCTCTCCCCGACGCGAACAATCAGCCGACCTTCGCGGTTGTCGGCATAGGCCGAAACACGCCAGCGGCGTCCCGATAGTTCAGTGACGGAAGTCGCCGTGTGCGGCTTCGAATTCCACGCGCCGATAAGCAAATGAATTCCACTTGGGTTGACATGGACGTGTTTGTTCGGCTGCCTCGGTCCAATGTAATTGTGTACGTCAACGGCTTGAGGCAGCAGTCCCAGCAGGGCCGAGGGCAACGTGCTCGATCCGGCGGAGCTCGTGATCATTGGTACGTCAAGGCCCTGCTCGGTAGCCTTCGCAAAAAATGTCTTGTGAAACGTTATCCAGGCTGCATGGTCATCGCCGAAGGCGGAAGCAGTGTAGCCTTCATTGATGGGCTCGATGTAATCCGGCTTACGGCCCATCGCCTCAATCATCGCTTGCGCATAGTCCACGCACGCCGAGGCGTCGAGGTCAAGTTCACGGGCCGGCACCGTCACCCACACGAGCATATTTGGCGCGCGGGCAAGCGGCTCGCTGAGGACCGCGAGGTCATCGCGCAGCCTCGGGGAGATGCGAAGGGAGCCGACGTTCCACGTCTCGGCGTGATCCACGGCGGCGGTGACATGCTCCAGGAGCGTCAACCCACCTGCCGCGTACGCAAGCACGCCAAGGCGCGGCCAACGCGCCGCGACCGTTTCCTGACCAACGACGACGGTACCGCCCTCGGCGCCGCTCGCCGTTGCCTCGAGCGCCGCAGCCGGCCCCAGCACGATGAGAAAACAGATAAGTGTGACGACTTGCCTGCACATGATCGGAGCCCATCTTACCCTATCGTGCAGGCGATGTCTCGACCGTGTTCAGGC
>CAYOGX010000256.1:0-6489 GCA_964403235.1 uncultured Planctomycetales bacterium
CCACGTCCGCACCGAGCGAGGTTGAGGTGGAGTTCTCGATCTCCACATTGAAGAGCGGCGAGGTCGTCTGGAGCCCGATGTTGTTCGCCGACCACGCGGCTAGGCTCGATCCAGTGAAAGTCAGATAGCTGTCCGCCTCCTCGCCGGCCCCTAAGGCAAGTTTCTGGCTGTCATTGGGGAGGCTCACCGTGCCAGTCGCGTCAACGATGATTCTGTCGGTGCCGGTGACGGTCGAGTTGTTGGCTGCCGTTTTGAAATTGAGCTGGGTCGCGGCGTTGTAGCTCGCTGACCCGCCGCCAAACATTACCCTATTCGTACTAGCATCGGCGTACACGTAGAACGACATCACTCCTTCTTCGTCCGTGTCATACTGGGGGTGAACGAATCGGCACGCCTTGACTGCATTGTCTGTGAGGGCACCACTGTTGACGTTCGCCCCAGCGGTCAGTGTCGCCAGACCCGACTCGATTGTCAGCGTTGTGCCCTTGAGCCGTAACCCACCAGCAGCCTTGTACTCGCCTTCCGTGCCCGTGTAGGTCAGGTAGCTGTCGGTGGCGGCACCAGCTCCCAGCGTCAACTGCTGATTATCAGACTGCAGCTCTACGGTGGTGGCTCCGAATTTCACGTAATTGCCGAGGCTCGCTCTCCAATACATATCCCCCGACGCCGTGGCGTAGCTTTCGCCATATTGGCCGACGTGGAAGCTGAGGTACGACGAGGCCTTGTCGTCATATCCGTAACACCGAAGTCCGCCATCGTCAGTGGACTGAAAAATGGAGAGGGGATACCCGCTCAGTGCACCACCACCGATAGCCGCATCACCCGTGTCGTCAACCTCAAATAGCTTAGCCGAAGAACTATTCGCACGGATCGAGAATGCATCACCGCTCGACGTGGCGTCATCGTCCAAATTAACCCACAGGCTGCTGCCGACCTCGATTACGCCGGTGCCAGCACTCTCGTAGAACCCGAGCTGGTCCTGAGCGGACGAAGGGGCACCGCCGTTGATCTGCAGGGCACCGCGACCGGAGACTGGAGCCAGACCGATTCCGAGCTGACCGAGCTGTACCGAGTCTGACGCACCAAGCCCGAGCGACGTGCGGGCGGTTGCACCAGATTCACCCACAAACTTCGAACCATCCCCGACCGGGATCGTGCCATCCGCTCGCGTGATCAGCCGGACGTCGTGGTTCGTGACGGTTGCCTGGCCGGCGGCGATCGCGGGGGCAAGCAAGAGCAAGATGCACGCGAAGAAGTGACGCATGACACAGGCCTGTAATTAGAGAAGCCTCCTGAGGCCGGTCAATTCGACCCCAGGAGGAAAAACCAAAACAGAGGTATTTCGCTCACGCAACCTGAGCGAGGTCCAACCAGCGGATGTACATCGTATGAGCTTCCGCGGCAACGGCTTTCCCGCCGGCAAGGAAATTCATCGGCTGAGCGTCCGGGAAGGCGTCGCCAGTCGCAACAGCGATCTCGGTTGCAGTGATGCAGCTCGATGCCTTCTTGACGTCGTTGACCCACGGGATGATCCGGACGGCACCTGGCGAGGTCTGGAACCGGAAACCGATCCGGTACCAAGTGTCGGCCTCGAGGGTGAGGATGTCGGCGGCCTTCACCACCAGGTCCTGACCTGCGAGGCGGTAGACGAAGTCGAGGGCGTCGCCGTCCCCGAGCACTCGCTGGAACCCGATCAGGTCCTTGCTGGCGAGGATGCCGGTCGTATCAGCCATCGTGTCCGCAGCCGCCAATCCTTCTTCGCCCATCCCGATGAACCAAGCAGCCTTGCTGTTGGCGATCGAGGCGAAGCGGACCATCGTCTCAAAAACCAAGTCCTTCGGTGCAGCGTCCGAAATCGAGAACGGAGCCCCAGTGGTGCCTCCGGCCTGCAACCACGTCTCATGGTTGGCAGTCGTGCCGGCAGTCAACCGGATTCCACCACCCACCTCGGTTAGCTGCTTGATCGAGCCAGCGGCCGTCGTCGTGTCGACGTAGGCAGAGAACCCCTGATGAGCCGTGTAGGCAGTATCGCCGCCGGCTGAGGGAGCGATCGCCCCGAAGTTGGTGAATCGCTCGCGGATGCCGAAGCCAGCATTGCGATCGCCACCAAAGATCTCGCTCCGCGGAAACAGGTTCCACATATCGTAGTTGTTGCCAGCTCCGAGCTGGTCAAGGTGCTTTATGAGATGATCCATAGCTTATTGTCCTTGCGTTGATTGTCAAAAAGAAAACGTCGTCCCCATCAGTCCGGTCATTCACCCGGCCTGGGTCAGGTTGCCTGGTAGAACACGAATCCACCCTGGCGACGGTCGAAGCAAACGAAGTTGCCCCAGTTGTCGCAGTACCGTTCACGAACGGTGTGCTGGTGAGCAGCCTGCTTCGGTGGGTGTTTGACCATATTGCGGCCGGTCTTGAAGAAGTACTGGAACTTCTTCCAATTCAGCCCGTAGAACGGAGCGGAAGAGTCGTACGCATCCGAATCGGCTTCCGTGAGTGCAGGCACCCAGATCACCGGGATCGAACGGATGTAGACGGTTCCGGAGTGCTTCGCGACGTCATCGCCGAGGTTGTCGTTCGAAATCGACAACAGGCGACGCATCGTGGCAAGGACACTGTGGACCGTGTAAAAGGCCCAGTCAGGCTCTCCGCCGCCAAGCTCGTTGTACTTGTGCGGGGCCTTGAAGTAGCAGAAGTCACAGGCGTTGACCACCTTCTCGATCAGGTCATCCCGGTCGATCTGGTCGTAGGTTCCGCCGTAGTTCTTCCACTTGTCGTAGCGACTTGTCTTAATGCCGCCGGCACCATTGCTGAAACCGGACGGGTCGCCGCCATTGAAGCCGAGTGTTGCCGTCTTCTGGATCCAGAACGGAATCCCGGAAGGCGGACGGTCCTCAAGGTCATCATCGCTCGGGGCGGTCCACATCGACGTCTCCATCAGCTTGAAGAAGTCGTTATAGAGCCCCTGCTCGTGAGTGAGCATCATGTCGATGATCGTCTCGGGACCCGACTGGAATTCTTCCTCGTCGATGTCGTAGGTATAGCCCACGACCTGCTTCGACCACTCCTGCTTGGCTGTGTCCATCACGGTCTTGCGACCGAGATTGTCCACACCGTACAAGCCGGAGTGTTTCGCGTTGCCCTGGTTGTCCACCCGGAGTTTCCAGTTCAATCGCGGGCCGCCCTTCTCTGGCTTCTTCTTGTCCTTGAACCAGCGGGAGGCAAACATGTACTCCTGCAGGTCCATACTGATATCGACCCAGGTATGCTTCTTGAAGCGATCGAGGGTCAGCGTGACAAAATCGTCAACTTGTTCGAGGGGTAGTACTGCCATGGTAGAAACGTCCTATATCAGAGGGCACCGCTCTGCTCGAGCAAAGCGTTGTAAGCGGCATGGAGTTCGGGGTTCTGCCGAATGTCGCCGTCGTACTCTTTCTCGATCGACGCCTTATTCGAACTGTTCCCCAGCTTCCTGCCGGCCTGCTTCCGTACTTTGCTGTTGAAGTTGCGTTGCTCCTTCGCTTTCAATTGATCAGCAAACTCCATGTTCAGAGCTCGCCGCACGAGTCCGGCCGACAAAGTGGCGGACTTTCCGTTCTTCGCCATGCCGTCAATCAGCGTGGCGGCCGCATCCCACAGTCGCGACCTGGCCTTGAACTCGTCGTCGGTGAGCTGTTCGCCCGTGCCGAAGATTTCCCTGAGCTCCAGTTGGTCAACAACCTGATCGAAATGCTGGACCGCCGCAGCCTTGTCGGCGTCTGCAAACTGAGCCTCTTGCTTCGCAAGCCGCTCGTCGAGCATCGACTGCACGCGTGCCTCGGACTCCTGGAGCTTGGCGAGCAGGGCGTCATGAGATCGCTTGATCTCGCTGATCAGGTCCTCCTCGTCCTCCTCCGGGTCGAGCTTGACTTCAAAGTCGCCCTCTTCCGGGTCAGGATCCTTGGGCGTGAATCGTCCAGTCTTCTTGTCACGAGGCTTGCCCCCTTCCTTGTTGGGCTCGCCCTCACTGTCGTCCGTTTCCTCCGATTCACCGGGCTTGCCGTCAGCCATGAACTGGCGGTCCATCAGCTTGACGTGCTGATCCAACGCCTCGCGGCTGCCGAACTGCTCGAGGTCCTCTTTGGTGTAACCGAACGACTCGATGAGCTCCTGGACGTCCTGGGCGGACACCCAATCGTCGCCGTCGTCGGAAGCCGGCTCATCGTTGACTTCCTTTGACGCTTCGTCCTTCGGAGATTTCTCATCCGATGAACGGGGTGTTTCCTTCTTCTCCTCGCCGGGAGAACGGCCGACATCGTCGTTGACGATCTTCTCGGTCGTGTCCTGCTCGTCATGCAAGGCCGCAAGCTGCTGATCGATCAGATCGTTGGCGGCGTCATGGTTGAGTTCTCCGGCGTCGGTAACGAGTTCAGCTGTTGCCATGGGGAAGTTGTCTCCTTACTTGCCGGCCCAGTCGCCATAGCCGGCGTCGTTGTCCTTCATGTTCTGCGACTTCAAAAGCTGGTTCCTGGCCTTGCGGCTAGTAATCCTGCACGTCCCGTCAGGCAGGTAGTGTGCTCCGGTGATCCCCCTTTCGGCGAGCGACTGGTTGTAATCAGCCACCTGGGACGGATGGACGGCCAAGCCGATTGAATCGAGAGGCTTACCCTCGCCGATCGCTCCCGCAATGGCAGGAACGCCAGGCTCCGCCTTCTTTCTCAGGAACTCCTTCCTGCTGACTTTTTTGCCGTTAATCCGTGGCAGTCCGATTTTCATAGAGTCGCCATCTGCTGTGGGGTTGCCTGGCTCTTTCCATTGAGCAAGGACTGTTGCATGATTGAGCTACGCGATTGCTGCGTGCCGCCGGTGGGGACATTGATTCGCACGTTCCGCCTGGTCGTGGTGGACGGCATCTTGGGGCCTTCGCCTGCAGGTTCCGGCCGCTCGACCGCGGGATCGTTGGGGAAGAGAATGATGTTTTCCAGCTCGGGAACATCGAGCTTGGTGGCGAGCTGCTTGAACAGCTCCTGAGTATCGATCTGCCCGCCGGCAGCCTGGATCATCGGGAAGAGTCGCTCGACCTGAGCCATCGCACGCTCGAGCTTGTCGGTCTTCACCTGCGGTGGCTCGTAGTCCATCGAGTGCGGCGTGATGTCGAAGTTGTACATCCAAAATTCGCCGGACCGCTGATTGGGAGTCCAGGACACGTCGCGGTAGACGCCAGGAGCGTACTCGACGGAGCCGGGCACCGTGAGGATGACATCCTCCCACATGAGATACCCGATTTTCTCGAGAGCGTTCGCGGTGAACTTGTGCGTCCGCGAATGCATCTTGGCTTCTTTCCTGCTGACCGCCTGGGCGATGATCTGCTCTTGCCCAACGGTACCTGCAGTCGGTCCAAGCCCCGCCATGGTGTCGAGGTTGCCAGCCATCTCCTTGTAGAGATCGTGGACCGACATGCCGAATTGAGCGTTGCCTGCGTCCACTCCGCCTTGATTGACGACCGCGATCCCCTTTGGATCCTCGCTCTTGACCCACTCCCCGTCGCCATACTTGCGAAGACGCTCGGCGTCGTTTTTTGCGGACGGCCGGAAGACGGGGTTCGTCTTCTGTCGCATCGCCTGCCGGGCTTGTTTTCGTGCCAGACGGTTGTAGAGGAGGTGGAGCCCGAGCAGGTTTTGCCCTGGAGCAAGCGGCATCGTGTTGTCGGGGACGTCACCAAACGTCAGGAGCTCGTATGGTCCGCCGCGAGAAGCCGTGTCGACGGTCGCTAGTGGTGGCAGCTCGCTGCTACGTGCCATGATGGCGACTGTTTCGAGCTCCGGCAGCCAGACGTCCATTAACGTGACCATCGGCTCGAGCTCGTCGTCGTCGGTGATCATGCCAGCGGTGATCTGATTCGCCGTTTTGTCTTCACGGTCCCACTTCGATGTGGGCGTCATTTCGGCGACTACATCCTGATCGAACGCAGGATTCCCCTTCACTTTCGACCAGGGCACCCGGTATTCGTCGAGCATGAACTTGCAAAGGCGAATGTCCTTCGCGTTCATGTCCATGACGAAGTCGTCGATACTGACCCGCGAAATGTGCGGCTGTCCTGGGTCGGCGTAGACGTCATCTTCCAGCTGAATCGACTTCCAGTCGGCCTGGTAGATCTTGGCGATCCCGATCGTGAAGAAGGCGTCGAGCACAACCTGTTGGAGGATGTCGTAGTAACGGATCCCCTCCATGAAGTTGTTCAACGCGTGCTGCCACTTGTAGGCGAACGGCCAGAACTCGCGGTGCTGGGTGGTCACCATGCACTTAGGGTTCTGAGCTGCCAAGCCGATCGTGTACGCCTCGGCAGTCAAGGAAAGCAAGTTGACAATGACCTTGCTTCGCTCCGATTCGACGTTCCCGTAATACGAGCCGACATACTCCTCGAGCATCTTGATCCGGTTGATCCGGCACGGCCGAAGAGCTGCTCGCGATGACTCAATCGCGTCATAGAGCCTACTGATGTCGGTCTTGTTG
>CAYOGX010000257.1:0-6488 GCA_964403235.1 uncultured Planctomycetales bacterium
CGTTGGCGCGATCCTCGACCACCCGCAGCAGCGACTCGCGATGCTCGCGGAACCACACCCACCCGTAGCGGAGCGAGATCACCTCGATGCCGTAGGCCCGGGCGACCTCCTGGCACATCAGCTCGCCGAAGTACTTCGTGAAGCTGTAGCTCTCGTGCGGCCAGCTCGGGTGTTCCTCGTCGATGGGGACGTACAATGGCACGTGCTCGACGTTGTGAATGCCGAACCCGCTGGCCGATTCGCTGCCGCCGTAGACGACCCGGCCGATGCCGTTCGCGCGGACGGCCTCCAGGACGTTGTAGGTCGTGACCATGTTCACGCCCATGACCCGCTCGCCCGGATCGTTGTTGGGGTTCGGGATGGCAGCCAGGTGGACGACGGCGTCGACGTCAACGATGGCCGACTTGGTCGCGACCGCGTCCATCAGGTCCACCTGCCGCAGCGGCACGTCCGGATGGTCCGCCGACGGTTGGACGTCCAGGTTGACCACGTCGACGTCGTGATCGAGCAACTCGCGGATCACGTATCGACCCACCAGTCCCGACCCGCCGGTCACAATGACGTTCATGGTCGATCTCCATTCGGTGCGTGCGACAGTGCGCCGACAAGTCTAGCCGCCAAGGTGGCTCTGAGGAACAGGCCAGGGTGGCCGAGCACGTGTCAGCGCCAGTAACATGATGACTGGAGCTTGGCGATGAGGGTGTTGCGGTGAAAGGAACCGCGTTCTTCATCATCGGCGTCGTAGCACTGTGGGGGGCACCGTTCTAGTCCAAGATAGGGTCCGCCGCCGACGGGCCGTTCCCGATCCGGCCAGACGGCGAAGAGCCTGGTTGAGAGTCCGCCGGATCGCCGCCAGGCCCCTCTATCTTCGTATCCTCAGGGCGTCGCTCGGCCTGATGGTGGTCATCTACATCATGCCGGCTATTCTCGGATACGGTATTCCAGACCAGGTCTGGCACCCCATCGTGCTCGGTGCAATCCTCGTGATCGCGGTTTTCGGGCTGAGCAGCGAGTTTCACGAGGGACCGCGCTGGTTCCGGCTCCTCGACCGCCTGGAGCAAGAAAACGATCTGGTGTGTCCCGACTGCTACCATGCGTTGGCCGACCACATCGAGCATGGGCGATGTCCCGAGTGCGAATATGCGTTCACCGCCAGATCTCTGGCCCAGGACTGGTGGGATGTCAAGAAGCTGTTGCGGCTGAAGGTGACAGAATCGCCCAGACGCCAGAAGGCGCTGGCGAGAAAACGACGTCTCAGCCCGATGTCCGGCTATGTTGGCTTGGTTCCTCTCGTCTTCGTCACGGTCCTCCTGTTGTTTGACGTCTCGGTGAATAGGCTTGGCGCGCCATGGTTGGGTGGGTTTCTCTCGCTCTGTGTACTCGCCCTGCTCGGCTTGATCGGTGCCGGATTCGTCTGGGGTTTGCTACGGCGCAGGCGATTTTTCCGACGTCTCGAGAAGCGCGACTTCCTGGTCTGCCCCGACTGCCACTATTCGCTCGTGGCGCACGCCGCCGGCGGGCGGTGTCCCGAATGCGGCTACGCCTTCACCCCCGAATCCCTGCTTCAGGATTGGCGGGACGTCAGAACAGTCCTGTGGACGGATCTCCGCGAATGACTCGGGCAAGTCCGAGGTAGGTCAGTGGGTGGCCCACCTCTTCAGAGGTGGGGGACACGAATTCCTTGCCGATTCGCGTCCCCCACGGCTAAAGCCATGGGCCACCCGTCCAGCGGATACATCCGGCCGCCTGACCTACTACTCGCTCGCGGTCTTGGGCTGGGTCTTCGGCGTCTTGGGGCCCGGGCCGATGATCTTCACGTTCGTGCTCAGGTAGACCGAGACCAGGCCCTTAAGCTTGAACACGCCCTCGCCGAACATGGCCGCGTAGCCGGACTCGGGCATGGGCAGCTTGTGGGCGAACACGCCGTCGGACGCGGTCAACTCCTCGTAACGCCATTCGGCCTTGCGGAAATCGCGGGTCGGGCTCTCAGTGATGTAGGCCCGCATCCGCTTGGGCTCCTTGTCGGTCTTGACCTTCAAGGCCAGCCCCTTGTCCGACGCGGTCAGGTCCCACGTCATCTTGGGGAACTCAACCTGGCCCGAGCCGAGCAGGCACATGGCCGAGCAGTTGGCGATCAGCCTCGAGAAGTCGTCGACGCCGTGGCCCTTGTTCGGCACGTACAGGATGTACTTGTCGCCGACCAGGTCGTCCCAGTAGATGTTCAGCGCGTCGAGCGGCCAGTAGGGGTCGTTCGTGCCGATGATGAGCATCTTGGGCATGGTGATCCGCTGGCGGTAGGAGTACGGATCGACGATCCTGAGCAGCTCCTGGCCGCGGGGCGTGTCCATCTGGCCCTGGATGCCGCGCATGGTGTAGTCCTCGATCATCGCGCTGTACTTGCCCCAGGCGGCGAGCTGATGCTTCATCTGGACGGACATGTTCAGCACGTCGATCACGGCGGGCGCGCAGGCCTTGACGCGCTTGTCCACGGCCGAGGTCAGCCAGGTGGTCCAGCCACGTTTGCTGCCGCCGGCGACGACGAAGCCGGTCAGCTCGGTCTGCCACCGCTTCTTGGCCAACGCTTGCAGGGCGTCCATCGCGCGGACGGCCGACTTGGTCATGGGCAGCAGCAGCGGCCAATCCGGCTCGCCCGTCTCGAGGTACTTCTCGAAGGTATACGAGATGATGGCGTCCTCGCTCTTGCCGTCGAAGATGGGCTGGAGCGGCACGTTGCCCAGCACGGCCATCGGCATCTTGCTGGCCGCCACGATCTGCGTGGCCATCTTGCCCTCGAAGCCCCCCCTTCTGCCGGGTTTCTCGGCGGGCTCCTCGCCGGCCTCGCGGGCCTTGCGCTCCTTGCGGAGGCGTTCTTCGCGCTGCTTCTCCCGCTCGTCGTTCCAACTGCCGCCCGAGATCAGCATGAAGGCGTGGTGAACGTTGGCCATCTTCTTGGGATAGAAGATCTGCACGCGGTGATGCCAGTCCATCCCGCGCCACGTCTGGCTGGTCAGGATCATCTCGATGCGGCTGACGGTGGGCGTGACCTTCTGTTCGTCGATGATCCGCCACTGATAGCTCTTGTCCTTTTTGGCGATGTACTTGTCGAGGTTGTCCAGCGGCTCGGCCCAGGCGGCCGAGACCAGCCAAGCCGATACCCATACCGTGCAGAATGCTCGTCGCATGATGTGTCCCCTTTTCCAGTCGGCTCACATTTGACATCGGAATCAGACAGGCCGCCCGAGCGACCCCCGCTACGGCGGTCCATCATAGGGCCCGGGCCATCCGGGCGTCAATGATCCGCCGCAGGGCGCCCGCCCGGTCGAGGGTACAGCGCGGGTCGGCCGATGGAAAACGGGCCCGTTGACATCGCGCGCAACGTCGCGTAACATACATTTAGGCGAGCGGCGGTAGGAAAGCAATCGGCTGGGGAGAGGTGAACCCTGCTGGCTTGCCTCCTTCCCTTTGGTGCTGACAAGAGACACTTCCATCCTGCCCGCGAAGGAGGAGACCATGACAAGGAACTCGGCTTTCGTGTTGGGTCTGGTGATGGGGGTCTGCATGGCCGTCCCTGCGATGGCGGACTGGTACGACAGCTTCTTTGACGGGGACTGGTACCTGGACGCCAACTATTCCGACGGAGATAAGTCGAAGCTGCCGAACTTCGACGCGAACGACTCGTGGCACATCGACGACCCGCAGTGGTGGTTCTACGAGCTTGCGGGGGAGATCTTCTACGAGACCATCGAAAACGGTGCCATTCGTCTGCGCGTTGAGTCCCCGGCTCTGCCGTTTCTCTTCTTCCTGGCCGCCTATATTGACGATGGCGACCACGACCCCAACACCAGCGCCACCTACTGGGACGACACGACGAATCACTACCTCCTGTCGCTTTTCATTTACCCCGTGAACGCCGCGCCGGACCCCAACGATTATGACGATCCGAACTGGGACGCTGGCGCAGCCAGTTTGATGATGCACGCCGACACCGCCGTCTGGACGGATTACAACCTCAAGCTGGACCTCGATAACAAGGCCCCAGGCGGGGCGGGTGGGCCGAATACCCCGTGGGCCCCGGGTCCCTACTACTTCCATTTCGTCAGCATCAAGTCAGGCATTGGAACGGACTTTGTGGAGATGGACCGCATCAAGCTCTGGGAGAACGACCCCAATTGGACCGACATGGATCAGTGGGAACGCGAAGGGATCTGGATGCTCATGCAGTACCAGAGCAACGGGGTGACGGGCGACCCGAACGGCAAATGGATGCGGGCCGCGGTCTGGCCTGGCGGTAAGTACGACTGGGACGGGACGTACCTGCTCGAGGCCGAGCTCAGCGGGACCTGGTACGACGACGAGGTCGACCGGATGGAGTGGTACCAGCCGGGAGGCGTCTCATTGGTCTGCGCGATGTCCGAGGACTGGACGTCCGGGGGCCCGGCCGACGCCGCCTACGACGACGTCGAGGCGCGGACGGGCATCTTCACCAACCTGTCCCGGGCGCTCACGATCAAGGTGAAGGACTGCTGTGAGCTCCACGTCGATCCCGACCTGCTCGACGATCCCAACCACGACCCGAACGACCTCAACGAGCTTCGGCGGTACACCCACGGGACGGGGATCGTCCTCCACAGCGTCGTGCCCTGCGGCAACAAGGCGTTCAAGAAGTGGACGATCAAGGGCCCGAACGATTCGGGCGATCCGCTCTACCAGGTGGTCACGGACACCAACGAGGTCGTCTACCTGACGATGGACGGGGACTACCTGGTCAAGGCGACGTGCAAGTGTGGCGGCGGCATCGAGCCGTTCGCCGGGGTGGTCCTGTTGGTGCTGGGGCTGAGCGTGGCGGTTCGCAGGCTCACGTAGCCGGGGCCGGTACGCACCGGCGCGCCCGGAGCTTGGATGACGCGACGGAATGAAACGGCGGCCGGCGACATACCGGCCACCGTTTTCGTTGGGTCGCAGCGGCGTTTGCCGGCCTCGTGCCGGTCGCTATAATGGTAGGTGAACGGAGGGATCTCTCAAGGGGAAATACGAGTCCCTTCTGTGTTCCTGTGTCTGGTGGCCTCGCATGCGTGGGTCGCCAGGGGTCTGGTCCATTCTTGGTTTGGTGTCCAATCGAGGAGGAGCGTCATGGCGACACGTCCATGGATTGCGTTGTTGGCGGCCGCGCTGGTCCTTTGGCTGGCCGCGCCCACGATGGCGGACTGGTTCGACGAGTTCAGCGACGGGGAGTACCAGGAAGCGCCGACTCCCTTCGACATCGACGACCCCTGCTGGGTCATCAGCGAACTGCTGGGTACCTACTGGGAGCACGGCGTCGAGTACGGATGGCTCCGTTTGTACTCCTACAGCGTCATTGCCATCTCGGCGCTGATGGCACATGTGGACTCTGGTGATCCCGACCCGAACACCAGCGCGACGTATTGGGATGACACGAGCTCACACTACATGTTGATGAGGGCCGTCAACCCGAGTCCGAGCGTGAACCCGTTTGGATATGACTATCCTGATGACTACGCCCAGTACGTGGACAATGGCGGCGTGTACCTGCTGATGCACCTGAATCCTGCGACTTGGCTGATGTTCTGGCTCACCTACGAGTTCTACGACGACCAGCCCTGGAAGGGCGGGTATTTCTCCATCCAATCGTGTGATGCGCTGGACTCGCACACCATCCGGAGCGCGTCGCATATCCGCGGGTATCGAGACTATCGCCACTATCCGTTGCTGGCGGACATCTACTACGACCCGAACGACCCGAACTACTGGGTCGGGCGCCCGAGCTGGGGCCAATACATCGACCCCAACTTCTATCCGAACTGGCCCTCCAACAACGTCGACCCAAACACTTACGACCCCCTGGACCCGAACTGGGACACTCCCCCCTTATACATTCACCTGTACGATCCCAACGACCCGAACTGGCAGGATCCAAGAGACCCCAACTGGATCATGTACGATCCGAACATGCTCGACCCCAACAATATGTGGGCGGACCCGGGGTATATGGACGAGCGCAATGGCTTCTGGCTGGTGTTCCAATTCGAGAGCGACGGCGTGACGGGCGACCCGAACGGCAAGTGGTTCAGGGCCGACTGCTGGAACGGCGGCAAGTATGATTGGGATGGAACGTGGAGACTCGCCAGACAGATCTCCGGCGATATCGACAATGACCCCGACCCGAAAACGTCGTGGTGGCCCGAGGGCTACTACACCGAAGGCATCTGCGGGCTGGGCACGGGGGCCGCACCCCACATGGCGGGCGGGCCGATATCCGACGCCGCGTACGACGGGCTGGAGGTCAGGACCGGGATCTTTACGAACACCTGGCGGACGCTCACGATCAAGATGAAGGACTGTTGTGACCTGAATCTCGAACCCAACGTGTCGCATCCCGACGGCGGCGAGAAACGACGGTATACCAACGGGACGCCCATCGTGCTCGACACCGTCGTGCCCTGCGGCAACAAGGTGTTCAAGAAGTGGAC
>CAYOGX010000258.1:0-6462 GCA_964403235.1 uncultured Planctomycetales bacterium
TTGGGGATCCGCCGTCGGGAAACGCTATCCGATGGGCTTGGCGAGGATCTCGCGGATGAACAACTTGCCGACGTCGTCGGGCGTGGTGGCGGCACAGACGATGGCGGCGTCGGTGCCCTTGCCCGTGCCGCCCATGCCGATCACGACGTCGCCGGGCTGGATCATGCCGGTCTGCGTGGCCATCAGGACGACCTCGGTGGCGACCTTGACCCCCTGGCCGAACTTGCGGAGCGTATCGGCCGACTCACCCTCGATGTCGCGGAAAAACGTCACCGGCGGTGAATCGGGAACGAAGGTCACGCCAAGCTCGCTCGCCCGCTTGAGGCGCGCCTCGTTGGGCTTGGCGTACTTGCCCCACTGGCTCGACTGAAAATGCACGCCGAAGATCCGGACGTCGGGCACGTCGATGAGCTCGGCGGCCCGAAGGGCGGTCGCGCCCGTCGAGGTGGCGACGACGACCTGGCGAATATCGCCCTTCTTGAGCCGGTCGTTCACGACGCCGAGCACGGCGTCGGTGTTGTGGGCGCCCGGCGTGTCGAAGTAGTGGATCTGCGCAACGGCCATAATCAACCCCTGAATGCCCGCCCGCAGGGCTGCGACGGAGCCTCTTTCCGCGGCGGGTTGGACGGCCCGGAACAGACGGTCGCGTCCGGCGGGCCGTCGCTTGTCTACTCGACGGGCTTGAGCCCGCTGACCTCAGGCACCTCGGCCTTGAGCTTGCGCTCAACGAGCATCGAGAGCGTCATCTGCGCGGACGGGCATCCGGCACAGGCGCCCTGGAGGCGAACGCTAACCACACCGTCAGGGTCCACGTCAACCAACTCGATATCCCCCCCGTCGCGCTGAAGCACGGGCCGGATCTCCTCAATCACCCCGGATACGCGTTCCTTAACGGTCGGGGTTGTGCTGTCTGCCATAGCTCGATCTCCTCGGACTTGGGTTCAAGTCAGCATTGTAGCCACATCCAGGCGCCGCGACAATGGCGGCGCCTCACCAGCGTACCCGAGCGATCGACGCGGACGCCCCGGACGGCCCTGCCAACGGCGCGGCACACTCGTATTCATTTGGATGGCGCTTCGGCCGCGTTTCTTCCGTGGGGGTTGGCCTGTTCCACCGGTACGCTGGCGGTCGTCGCGGGTTTCTTGACAGCGGGTGCGGCCGTTTCTACGCTCGTGGTCGTTGGACGGCCCGCGGGGTTGGCTATTCCCGAGCGAAGGAGACAACGGCAGTGGCCTCACCGAGCGATCGGAAATACGCCGAGACGCATGAGTGGTTCCTGGCGGACGGTGACATCGTGACGATCGGCATCACCCGGTTCGCGGCGGACGAGCTGACGGACGTGACGTTCGTCGACCTGCCTGCTGTGGGCACGCGGGTGGCAGCGGGGGGTGTGTTCGGCGAGATCGAGTCGGTCAAGGCCACCAGCGAGCTGAACTGCGCCGTCGACGGCGAGGTGACCGAGGTCAACGAACGGCTGGCCGACGAACCGGGGCTGGTCAACGACAGTCCGTTCGACGAAGGATGGATGATCCGGGTGCGGACCGACCGCCTCGACCCGCTCGACGCGCTGATGTCCGCGGCCGACTACGACCAGATGACGGCGGGCGGCTAGATCCGGCCAGGCAACACCGCGCCGACCCGTCCGACCAACCGTCCACGCCAAGTTCGGACGCCTCAGCGATGCGATTCACCCAACTGACCGACAACGACGTGGCGGCGATGCTCGAGACGATCGGGGCCGACTCGATCGACGCGCTGTTTGCGCCGATCGCGCCGGCGCACCGGCTGTCGCGGCCGCTGGACCTGCCGCCGGCCCTGTCGGAGCTGGAGCTGCTGACCGAACTGGATCGGCTGGCCGGGCGGAACCGGTCCTGCGACGAGCGGGTCTGTTTCCTCGGCGGGGGGGCGTATGACCACTTCATCCCGACGGTCGTGGACCACCTGGCCAGTCAGGGCGAGTTCGTGACGGCCTACACGCCGTACCAGGCCGAGGCCTCCCAGGGGGCGCTGCAGGCGTTCTACGAGTTCCAGACGCTGATCTGCCAGTTGACGGGCATGGACGTGTCGAACGCGTCGCTCTACGAACTGGCGTCGGCGACGGCCGAGGCGGTCCTGATGGCCCGGTCGATCACGGGCCGACGACGCGTCCTGGTGGCCGACACGATCCAGCCCGACTGCCGCGTCGTGCTCGAGACCTACACCCGCGAACTGCCGATCGAACTGGTGCCGATCCCCGCCCGCGAAGGGCAGATCGATCTGGCCACGCTGCGTGCGGAGCTCAACGACCAGACCGCGGCCGTACTGGTTCAGACGCCGAACGTCTTCGGATGCGTCGAGCGGATCGACCTGTCGACATCGGCCGCCCGGGACGCCGGCGCGCTGGCGATCGTGATGGTCGATCCGATCGCCTGTGGGTTGCTCAAACCGCCAGGGCTGCTGGGCGCAGACATAGTCGTGGGCGAGGGCCAGCCGTTGGGCATCCCGTTGTCGCTGGGCGGTCCCTACCTGGGCCTGCTGGCATGCCGTCAGGAATACTTGAGGAAGATCCCCGGTCGTCTGGTCGGGGTCACGCAGGACCAGGCCGGCCGACGGGCGTACTGCCTGACGCTCCAGACGCGGGAGCAGCACATCCGCCGGGAACGCGCGACCAGCAACGTGTGTACCAACCAAGGCCTGTTGGCGCTGCGGGCGGCGATCTACCTGTCGGTCGTCGGCCAGCAGGGCATCGTGCGGATCGCCAAGCGGTGCCTCGACAAGGCCCACTACGCCGCCGAGCGGATCACGACGTTGGCTGGGTTCGAGCTGGCGTTTCCCGATGCGCCGTTTTTCAAGGAATTCGCGGTGCGAACGAACAAGGACGTAGACAAGGTCCTGGCGACGTGTCGTCGGCGCGGCGTCTCGGCGGGTCCGGCGCTGGGACGATGGTTTGACGATATGGCGGATTGCTTCTTGGTGGCAGTAACGGAGAAGCGGACGCGCGTCGAGATCGACGCGCTCGTCGCCGCGCTCGGGGAGGCCGCTGCGTGAGCACCGTCGAGCCGTCTGAATTGCGGGGGGCCGGGCTGGTCCCGCCCGAGCCGCTCATCTTCGAGATGGGCTCGCCCGGGACGTGTGGGGTTTCCCTGCCGCCGCAGGACGTGCCCGCGGCCGAAGCCGCCTCGGTGATCCCGCGCGAGCTGCTGGCGGAGGGACCGCCGCCGTTGCCCGAGGTCGGTGAGTGCGACGTGGTTCGTCACTACACGCGATTGGCCCACCGGCTGTTCAGCGTGGACGGCAATTTTTACCCGCTCGGGTCGTGCACGATGAAGTACAACCCGAAGATCAACGAGCGGGCCAGCGCGATGCCGGGCTTCGCCAATCTGCACCCGTACCAGGCCGACGAGGACGTCCAGGGCGCTTTGCAGATGCTGTATGAGCTTCGGATGGCCTTGGCCGAAATCGCCGGGCTGGCGGAGGTCTCGCTACAGCCGGCGGCCGGGGCGCACGGCGAGATGACCGGGTTAATGGTCATCACCGCCTACCATCGCGCCCACGGCGGTGTCCGGCCGAAGGTGCTGACGCCCGACACCTCACACGGCACGAACCCGGCGAGCTGCGCCATGTGCGGTCGGCACGCCGCCATCGTCGAATCACTGCCGGACGGCCGCGTCGACCTGGACGATCTGAAGAAAAAGGTGGACGATCAGACCTCGGCCATGATGATCACCAACCCGAGCACGGTGGGCATCTGGGACGGGCAGATCGGCGAGATCGCGCGGATCCTGCACGACCACGGCGCGATGTTGTACCTGGACGGCGCGAACATGAACGCGATCCTGGGCATCGTCCGGCCCGGCGACGTGGGCGTGGACGTGATGCACTACAACCTGCATAAGACGTTCAGCACGCCGCACGGCTGCGGCGGGCCCGGGGCCGGGCCGATCGCGGTGGCCGAGCATCTCCGCGACTACCTGCCCGTCCCACAGGTCGTCCGCCGAGACGACCGCACGTACGCGTGGGATCACGACCGGCCGAAAAGCATCGGCAAGGTCCGCGGCTTCTACGGGCAGGTCGGCGTGCTGATCCGGGCGTGGGCGTACATCCATGCATTGGGCCCGGACGGACTCCGCGACGTAAGCGAAAAGGCGGTGCTGTCGGCCAATTACCTGGCCGCCCGTCTCGGCGAGGCCTATCCCCTGCCGTTCGACGGGCCCTACGCCCACGAGTTCATCGTCGTGCCACGGTTCCGCGACTACGGCGTGACCGAGCTGGACGTGGCCAAGCGGCTGATCGACTACGGCGTCCACCCGCCGACGATGAGCTGGCCCGTCCCGCATTGCCTGATGATCGAGCCAACGGAGTCCGAGTCGCTGTCGACGCTCGACGCGTTCGCCGAGGCGATGTTGACCATCGCCCGCGAGGCCCGCGACCGGCCGGAACGCCTGCACCACGCGCCGTTCACGATGCCCGTCAGCCGCCTGGACGAGGTCACCGCGGCCCGTCGTCCCGACCTGCGATGGCAAGCGCAACCAGACGAGTCTACCGAGGCGTCATGACGGTTCCCCTGCGTCTGCTGATCGACCCGCCGCTGGACGGGCCCGCGAACATGGCCCGCGACGAGGCCCTGCTCGATGCGGTCGGTGCGCCGCGATGCCCAGCCACGCTGCGGTTCTACCGTTGGTCCGAACCGACGATCTCGCTGGGGTACTTCCAACCGTACGCGGACCTCGAGTCCGTCCGCGGACAGGGACGATTCGACGTCGTCCGGCGGACCACAGGGGGCGGGGCGATCCTGCACGATCGCGAGCTGACGTACGCGCTGGTCGTGCCGCAAGCCCATCCGTTGCTCGATCATGGCCCGACGAACGTGTACTGTCTGATGCATGACGCGATCGTCGGTGTTCTTCAGGACCTGGGCGTCGCCGCACGACGCCGACGTTGCGAATCTAAGGTCGAGCATCACGGGCGCGATCGGGACACGACCCACAACCGGTCCGCAGACGAGGCCGAGCCGTTCTTCTGTTTCGCAAGGGCCCACGCGTTGGACATCGTGGTCGGTGGGTCGAAGCTGGCGGGCAGCGCCCAGCGACGAACCTCCGGCGGGGTGCTGCAACACGGCTCGATCATCCTCGAGGCCTTGCACGATCAGCAGCCGTCGGCCGCCGTCGGCGACGCGTGCCGAGTCGATGCGGACGAGCTGGCCCGCCGGATCGCCGGGCGGTTCGCAGACGACAATGATCTGGCGCTCCGATCCAGCCAGTGGCAGCCCGCCGAGCTGGACCGCGCGAATCACCATGTGACTCGCTACAATAGCCCGCCCTGGACGCGGCGTCGTTGAGGAAGGAGAGAACGCCTTGCCATCGATCGACATGCCGTTGAGTGAGTTGTGGGACTACCGTCCGGCGCTGACGCGGCCGGACGATTTCGATGACTACTGGTCCGAAGCGCTGTCCGCCGGCCGCGGTCAGCCGTTTGACGCGCGGGTGTCGCCGCGTTCGTATCCGGCTGACGGCGTCGAGCTGTTCGACGTGGCGTTGGCGGCCTTCGGAGGCGGGACGATCTCCTGTCAGTTGATGAAACCCGCCGGCAAGACGCGGCTGCCGACCGTCGTGTTCTATCACGGATACAGTGGTGCCGGGCCCACGCCGTTCGCGCTGCTGCCGTGGGCGTGTCAGGGATTCGCGGCCATGGGGGTGGACTGTCGAGGCCAGGGCGGGCGGAGCACGGACGGTGCGGCCTATCCGGGGGGGCACCGGCCGGGGTTCATGACGCAGGGCATCGAGCATCCCAACCAGTACTACTACCGCTACACCTACGTGGATTGCGTGCGGGCGCTCGACTGGCTGGCCGAGCAGGACGACGTCGATCCGACCCGAATGGGCATCACGGGCATCAGCCAGGGCGGCGGGCTGACCTTGGCCGTCGCCGGGCTGAGCGATCGACCCAAACTGGCCATCTCGGAGGTGCCGTTCCTGTGTCATTTCCGGCGGTCGGTCGACATCGCCGCGGCCGGGCCGTATCGTGAGGTCGCCGACTGGATGCGCTTTCGACCCGAAACGGCCGAGCTGTCGTGGCGGACCCTCGAGTACGTCGACTGCATGAACCTGGCCGGTCGCATCCGCTGCCGGACCGTGGTGACCGTCGGGCTGTGGGACGACATCTGCCCCCCGTCGAGCGTGTTCGCCGCGTACAACCACATCGAGGCGGACAAACAGATGGAGGTGTTCGACTTCACGGGCCACGAGTCGCCAGTGCACTTCGCCGAAACGAGGTTCGCGATGATGCGGGCGGAGGTATAGGCTCGGGGTCGCCGGATGCGTGCCCGCCGGGTGGCACAGACGGGTCTGGTGGGGTAGCCTGTCCCAAGATCGACACCGATGCGCCGGGCCGGCCATCGCGAGATCGCACCCGACCGCCGGGAGACCGAGGACCTCGTCCAGTTGTGCAACAGGTGAACCGTGGACTGCATCATTCTGTGCGCCG
>CAYOGX010000259.1:0-6458 GCA_964403235.1 uncultured Planctomycetales bacterium
CGTTCGACATCGGCATCCAGGCCCTCAGCGGGGCGGCCGAACGCGGCGACGACCTGATCTACGTCTGCTACGACAACGAGGCCTACATGAACACCGGCACGCAGCGGAGCGGCGCTACGCCCTTCGGCGCGATCACGACGACCACGCCCGCCGGTAAGAACGAACACAAGAAGGACCTGATGGCCATCATGACCGGCCATCATCTGGACTACCTGGCCACGGCGTGCTCGTCGTATCCGATGGACCTGTACGAGAAGATCACCAAGGCCAGGACGTACCGGGGCCTGAAGTTCATTCACCTGTTCGCGCCGTGCCCACCGGGCTGGCGGTTTCAGGCCAGGCACGCCATCAAGGTCGGTCAGCTTGCGGTCCAAACGGGTATGTGGGTCCTGTACGAGATCGAGCATGGGCGGATGCGACTGACCGGCCCGAGCAAGCGCCTGGCCAAACCCGACGCCAAGATGAAACCGCTGAGCGACTACCTGAAGATGCAGGGCCGGTTCCGACTGGCCACCGGCGCGATCTACGACGAGCTGGAACGCTGGGTACGCCAGAACTGGCAGGATATCCGCGATCGTCTGGCCCGCGAAACGGCCGAGCCAGCCGGGCCAGAATCACGAGACGACTGACGGGGTAAGATGAGTTCGGAACGACTCTGGGAGATTCGCTGGCACGGCCGGGGCGGTCAGGGGACGGTTACCGCCGCCAGATTGTTGTGCGTGGCAGCGCATCAGGGCGGGCGCGGTATGAAGGGTGTGCAGGCCATCCCCTTCATCGGGGCTGAGCGACGCGGGTCGCCCGTGCGGGCGTTCAATCGCATCAGTGCCGAGCCAGTGCGGATCTGGTCGGCCGTGCGCCGGCCGAACGTCGTCGTCCTGATCGACCCGTTGGCCATCGTCCGATCCCCGGACGTCGTGCTCGACGGTTTGGTGCCCGACGGGCGACTCGTCGTCAACACCGACGCGACGTCGCTGGGCCTGAACGGCCGCGACGACCTGGAGGTTTGGGCCGTCGACGCCACCGGCGTGTCGCTGGAACTAAACCTTCGGGCCGGGGCCGATCTGGTTCTTAACAGTCCGATGCTCGGCGCGCTGGCCCGCGCCGTGCCCGAGATGGTGACGCTCGAGCAGGTCCAGGCCGCCTTGCGCGAGGAATTCGGTCGGCGGGCCGAGGTCAACTGCAAGACGGCGGCGCTGGCCTACCAGCGCTGCCGCCGGCTGCAATGATCGACACGCCCGCGACCGCCTGGAACCCGACCGGGTGGCACGGTCAAGCACCGGCGAGGAACGAGTCGGTACTTGGCCGTGCGGACGTTCGCGATCGTGCGAGCACGGGCAAGCGTCGACCCTAACGGGTCGGAGCTTGCCCATGGCACCCACCCGCCGAGTCGGCATGTGCGCGGCGGGCGTGGCATACCCAAGCGCAGCACAGGTATGCGAGCCGAAGCAAAGGAACCATCAGACGCATGGCCAAGATCGACGATCCAGATGCCTACATGCAGGACCGCCAGCCGTATCGGCGCTGGTGCGATGAACCCGCGCCGACGGGAGCGGACGATCTGCCCGACGAGGCCGCCGCGCCGCCCGACGTCGCCTCCTTGGGCCAGACCGGCGATTGGCGCGTTACCCGACCGGTCATGCCCGACGATCTTGAGCTGTGCAATCGTTGCTGCCAATGTTGGATGATGTGTCCCGAGGCCGCCATCACACTCGACGACGATTTGACGCCCCACATCGACTACGAATACTGCAAGGGCTGCATGATCTGCGCCGAGGTCTGCCCGCGCAAGTGCATCGAAGAGGTCCGCGAGACCGAGTCCGACGGCGAGCCGCCGCCGCCGATCCCCACGCCGTGATCGTTGGGGTCTAGGGTTTGGTGTGCCTGGGATTGTCCGGGGAGACCGCGCGTCACTTCGCGTTCACGGCTGATCGCTATCAAATGAGTCGGTCCTTGCGGACAGGACGTCGGTCAGGGTGACGTCGGTGGGGAACTCGAGTACGAGATCGTCGCCGCCGAAACGGTCGCGGACGGCAGGTGAGTTCTGGAAGATCCGCATCAGTCGGCCGACCTCGTCCGCGCGGGCGGCTGCGGCCGAGGCAGATAGGTGCGCGTCCGCGCCGGCGGCCAGTTGGCGATCCAGCCACAGGCTCCACCGTGCCCACGCTGGCGATCGCCGCAAGTAACGACGCGGATCGACGAGCTGCAGCCCGATCATCTGCAAGCCGACGCTGCGGAACAGGAAGACCTCCTGGACGTCATCCCACCGGATCAATCCCCACCGCGCGAAGTGGCCGCTTCGAAGCTCCACCCCGTCCGACCGAAGCACGGCTACGATCGCGCCGCGCGTGAGGGATCGCACGGCAACGATCGCCAGCACGCCCGCGACCACCAACAGCGCCGTCGCTGTCGACCGGCCACGACCGGGATCGAAACGCAACAGGCCATATGCCCCCATCGCCCCAAACGCGACGACCAACACGCCTGCGGCAACCGACGTTCGTATCGTGGACTGGCGGATGACGATCATGTGCGTTGCCCAACCCTCTGGCGGTAGTGGTACCGCAACAGTGGGCCGATGGCAAACGAGAAGCCGGGGTCCGTGAAGCCGTCAAAACGAACGGGTGGCAGGGTCAAGCGAAGCCGAGGGACGAGGCTGAGCTTGGCCGTGTGGATGCGCACCATCCCGGTAACACGGCCAAGGACCGACCCTCCGGGTCGCTCCTTGACCGTGCCACCCCGGCGGTACAGAGAACGCGGCGGCGCTTGCCTGCCGCACGCGGCAGGGCTAAACAAGGATCGACGGCATTCGTCCAGACGCGTGCGGGCGCGGGGTCCGGCTGGATCGTCGTCATAGGACCTGGCCATGAGAGTCGCAATCGGCGGGATGTGTCATGAGTCGAACTCATTTTCGAGCGAGGCCACAACGCTGGAGCATTTCCGCGGGTGGAGCCTGACGGAATCCGACGCGCTGATCGGGCAGTGGCGCGACAGCGATTCGGAACTGGCCGGCGTGATCGACGTGGCCGAAGCCGAGCGCGTCGAGCTGGTGGGGACGTGCATGGCGTGGGCGGCACCGTCGGGGCCGATCGAAGACCAGGCCGTCGAATGGATCATCGGCCGCATCGTCGATCATCTCGAACGCACGGATCGATTGGACGGCGTGCTGCTGTCACTCCACGGGGCCAGCGTGGGTCAGAACGATCCCGACCCGGAGGCGCGGCTGCTGCGGGCGGTCCGACGCGCCGTCGGTCCGGCGGTGCCGGTGATGGCCACCACCGATTACCACGCGAACGTCACGGCCGAGATGGTCGCTGAGCTGACGGCGTTGGTGGGCTATGACACGTACCCGCACGTGGATTTCCGCCCCCGCGGGCAGGAGGCGGCTGCGCTGATGCTGCGGACGCTTCGCGGCGAGGTCACACCGACGATCGCGCAGGTCCGCTCGCCGATCGTCTGCGTACCGCAAGTCCAGGGGACCGACGACGAACCCATGCGGGCGATCCTGGACATCGCGCACGCGGTCGAGGCCGAACCCGGCGTGCTGAACGCGACCGTCTCGGCCGGCTTCGCCTACGGCGACATCCCTGAGCCGGGCATGTCGGTCGTCGTCACGACGGACGGCGACGCGGATGCTGCCCGTGCGCATGCCCGACGGATCGCGAGGGGGGTTTGGGATCGTCGCAACGAGCTGACCGGCCAATGGCCCGGGCCCGCCGAGGGGGTGCGGCAGGCCATCGAGGCCGAACGCAAACCCGCGATCCTGGTCGACATCGGCGACAACATCGGCGGCGGCACCCCAGGCGACGGGACAGCCCTGTTATCGGAACTGCTCGACCAGGGCGCACGCGGCGCGGTCGTGATGCTTCACGACCCGCCCGCCGTCGAGCGGTGCATCCAAGCGGGTGTGGGTGCGAACGTGTCGCTGACGGTCGGCGGCCGCAGCGACGCCGTCTACGGCCCGCCGTGCCACGTCGAAGGACGTGTCGCCAAGATCACCGACGGGCGGTTCGATCCGGGCAACGTACTCCATAAGGGATTTGGCACGAGCATGGGCAGAACCGTCCGGTTGGACCTGTCCGATAACCACGTCATCTTGACCGAACGACGGACCGTCCCGTGGAGCCTGGGCCAACTGCTCAGCGTGGGCATCGAGCCGGCCGATTGCGCCATCATCGTTGTCAAGGCCGCCATCGCCTACAAGGTCGCCTACGGCCCGATCGCCGGGACGATCGTCGAATGCGGCACGCCCGGGTGGACCACGCCCGATCTGAGCTCGCTGCCGTATCGCCGCCTGAAGCGCCCCCGCTGGCCGTTCGATCCCGATCTGACCTGGCCTTACGTGCCTTCTTGAGAACGAAGGAGACGATTACTGCTCGGGGTCCTGGGCCTGGTCCGGCGCGGGCTCGAGGGGTTCGGGGTGGAGCTGGCCTTCGGCGTCGGCCTGGAGCTTCTGGATTTTCAGTTCGGCCTCGGCCAGGATGCCGCGGCAGTGCCGGATCAGGGCCATGCCCTCTTCGTAGCGCCCGATCGACTCCTCGAGCCCGATCTTGCCCTGCTCGATGGCATTGACGATGTCCTCGAGGCCGGCCAGCGCCTCTTCGAATTTGAGCCGTTTCTTCGCCATGGTCACCTCGCTAGGGCCCATCTAAGCGGACCTGGCATGGACGTCAAGTTGTTGATAGGCTGCGGCGCCGGTGGTCGATCTGGTGAGAACCGTGGACGACAACAGCATATCGTTCGTTCGCCGCCGACAGTGCCTATCGGCGCTGTTGGCGGGCATGGTTCTGGCCGGCGGATGCGTGGGGCCCGCGGTCAGACCCGGTTCCGAGGCCCGGCCCGCCGGCATGCCCGTCCGACAACGCTGGGTTCGGTCGTTGACCCAGCGGTTCCAACAGGCCGTGTGGCGCGGCGTGATGCTCATGCCCGACGAGCTCGTCAGCCAGGTGGTCATGGCCCGCGGCCGGTTGCTCAGCGTCGAGGCGCAGGACGTGAGCGAGGGGTTCGCTCGCCGGCTTCGGCTCGTCGAGCGTGATCCCGGGACCGGGGCCGTCGTGCGGGAGCGGTCGCTCGGGTTTGACGTGCCGGACGGGCAGGAACGATGCCGGCTTCTCCAGATCGCCGGGCGATGGTACGTCGCGCATCGGCCGTGGGCGGACGCGCCCGTGCCCCAGGGCATCTTGATGCCGTGGCCTGACTCGACGGGCACCGGTGCGCCCCACGACGTGATCCGTGCCGATCTGCTACCGGGTGGGATGGCCCGGCGTCTGGACGACGGCGAATGCTTCAACAGCGACGGGCAGCACCTCCTGGTGGCGACGGTCCTGCCGGGCCAGCCCGGGAGCGATACGCGACGTTGGTTGTTGGCCGCGTGCGTGGACGTCGCGCGGGCCAAGCTCCTGTGGGGGGCGCGGACGGAGATCCGCTTCCCCATCGAGCGGTATCGCCATGGCGCGCGGGTGGGGCGGTTCGGCGACGTGGTGGTGGCCCGCGCGGCGACGGTCAGGCCCCCCGGCGGGAAACGATGTTGCGAGGTCTTCGCCGCGTTCCGGGCCGACAACGGTTTGGCATTGTGGTCGCGTGCGGCCCCGCGGCGGGGCCAGCCGCCAGCGTTCGATCTGGTCGCCGACGACGAACGGCTCTACGTCAACGTCGATGATTCGGGCGTCGAGGCCTGGCGGCTCGACACCGGGCGAACCGTTTGGCGGAAGGACGTTCGCCGGACCATCGTCGCCGACGCCGTCCTGCACCAGGGCGAGCTGAACACCTTCGTCGGCGAGGGCTACCCGGTCCCTGGATCGCCACGCTCGGTCCACCCGATCGCGATCGAGACTGGCCAACGGGGCCGAGTGCACAAGCTGGGCGGCGAGGTCGAGGTCGTGCTATCGCCGTCTTTTGTCGTCCTGCCGCGCTGGATCTTGTCAGCCCCGGACGGGCGGCTCCTCGCCTGGTCCATCGTCCACGGGGACGCCCCGCTGGCTTGGCGGTGTTGGCGGCTGCCAGGCGGTCTCTCGGCTCGGGACACTGCCGGCAGGATGTTCCAGATCGACGCGCGTACGATCCTGACCTACACACCGGGCACGTGCACGTTGACGTCGTTCCGCGTCGAGGCGGCCAGGTAGCGGCGGCCCTGCCACAGGCGCCAAAAAAACGTTGAGGAATCTGCCGGACCATTGGGATTGATGCGACCGACCCGGCTCGCTATCTTTCCCCCCTTGTGTGCACGGGCGCCGCCGGGTGACTCGACACATAACCCGGGCCCGCGACAGGTCCCGGGTAGACCCTCAGCCCCAGGAGCCAAGGCCACCCATGAATGTGCTGATCACGGGCGCCGCCGGCCATGTGGGTCAGATCCTCCGCCCGGCCCTCGAGGCGGATCACGACTGCCGGCTCTTCGATCTGGTCCTGACCTAGGCCGCGGACCATCGATGGTTTCAGGGCGATCTGCCGAACGCAGCCGC
>CAYOGX010000260.1:0-6456 GCA_964403235.1 uncultured Planctomycetales bacterium
GCATGAAGTCCATCAGCCATCCCGTCGAGGCCCCCGTGCCGCGCATGTCGGCGTACACCAGGGCATATCCGTAGGACAGGAAGAACTGGTTGATCAGCGTCTTGCTGAAGCTCCCGGTTTTTCCGGTCTTGGGGTCGATGGTCGATCGCTGGTAGGGCGTGTACTGCAAGATGACGGGAAACGCGCGCGGCGCGGACCCGCCGGAAGGCATGAAGATGTCGACGGCCAGCTTCTCGCCGTCGGACATCGGGACGTACTCGGCCGATCGCTTCGAGCCCGTGAGTGTAGGCGAGGTATAGCCGGCGTACTCGAACGGCCTGCTGACCTTGGCGGGCTTGGACGTCGACTCCTCAGCGACCGCGCCGCTGTACGTCCCGGTCGCGAGCAGCCACGTCGCCAAGCACAGCGTCCGTTTCCTCATGATCGTCCCCTTGCCGATTCCCGGGCTTCACGTTCGTTCCTTGTACGTCCGTCACACCATACCGACGAACGTGCCGGCCAGCAACGGGTGCCGACGGCAGCAGGGCGGCTCGGGGCTTAATTCGAGACGGGGGCGTCCGGCAGAAGCGATTCGAGAAGGTCGCAGGTCTCGTCAATGGGGCCGGCGTCGAGACCGAAACAGGCCGCGCCGCGGACCACCTCGCCGAGGATCGGGACGGCCCGGTGCCCGAAGGCCTGGCGATTCAGGGCGATCTCGGCCAGCGCGTAGACCGCCTCCGCGCGGGAGATCTCGTACAGACGCGGTGTGCTGCCCTCGGTGTATTTCGGGAAGATGACGTACCGCACGGGGCAGGGCTGCCCGACAGCTTGGGGCCCCAGCTCGTGCGGGCTGACGTATCCGACGCGGCCCTTGAGGGCCTTGACGTAGTGACGACGTCGCCACAGCGGCAGGTTGAGACGCTCGATCAGGTCGAACGCCCCGTATTTGATGCACACGGCCTTGGGGAACCCGTGGATGTGCAGGGTCTCGGGATGGATCAGGGCGATCTCGTCGGACAGGTAACCCCAGCCGCGCGACAGGAGCCCGGCCGCCAGCGTCGACTTGCCGCACCCGGACTTGGCCGCCAGGATGACCCCGCAGCCCGAACGCGCCATCGTGGCCGCGTGAAGCTGAAGGTAGTCCGCGCGGGTGTCGATCACTCGCCAGTTGATGCCCCACTCGACGTAGGGCAACACCTCCTTGGGCCTCCGGGCGGTCCACAGCTCCTTACCGTCTCCGCAGATGACGTATTGGGCCCGTCGCAGGAACGAGCGATGGTGTTGCCTGACCTCGATGCGGATGACGTCCTGACCGGCCGGCTCGTCCTGTCGACACGGGCCGTACAGACCCGCGAAGTCCGCCATCACCTCGTCCAGATCGCTCCGCAGCGACACGGTCATCTCGCCGATCCGGAAATGGGCGTAGCCGTTCTTCCGATCAGGCGAGCCGTGTTCGGGGAGGGGCGGTCTTAGTGGCATGGTTCCTCGAGCATCCGCAGCTCAGCGAATGAGGCCACGAGCTGATCGACGTGGTCGAGCGCGGTGTCGAACCCCACGTCGTAGGTGTGCGTGAGCTGCTCGGCGATCTGGCGTGTGGTCGTCTGGCCGTCGCAACGTCGCCAGACCGCCAACGCGGTCGGGTTCAGGCGATGGGTCGCACCGTCTTGGGGGTCGAACAGGAATACCTCTCCGTCCAGCTCCTCAGGGATCAGGTCGTCGCGCCGTCGCGGTGCGACGATGACGGCGTCGCGGCTCGTCCAGCAGGGCGGGTGTGTGGGCATCACCGTGCTCGTTCCTATCAAGGCGGGCAGGGCTGACGAACGTTCCGCGCGCCTAGCCGGGCGTGACGGACACGGACGCCGCCTTGGCCTGTCGCGTCGTCAGGGTCAGGATGACGGGGGTCAGATAGAGCGCCCGCTTGCCGCTCTTGCCGAGAAACGAGCGGCGTGTCTGGTCGGGAGCCGGCGCCGTCGATTCGATGGCCGCCGTCTCGTCGGTCGCAGACCCCTTGACGTCGGTTTTCGGTATAAGTTCGTCAGTCAACGCGTCGGCCTCCCGATCTGGTTCACACATCATTCTCTATGCCGGGCCATGGTCAGGCTTCTAGGCCGCATCTGCTCCAGCGGGGTGCGAGGACGGCGCCGCCGTCCGCTTCGAGGCGACGTCCGGATCGCCCATCGCCTCTCGGTGATCGATCGTGATCTCCTCGTTGGCCGAGATCGGCTGGATCGCCACCAGCCTCCGGCCCGACAGTCTCGCGTTGGGCCGATCCGAATGGTTCAGGCGCTTGAGCCTGCCGACAAGCTCGTATCGCCTCGTTCGGCCGAAGCGTGTCTCCTGCCATCCGGGGTTCTTGGTCGGACCGCGTACGGCCTTGCCGCGGCACCGCGCGATCAGCTCGCCCGGTTCTATGCCCTGTTTGGCGAACACGCCGGTGCCGTGGTCGCGCCCCGGGGCCGTCCTGATCTTGGACAGGCGTTCGCAGAGCCGCGGGATCCGACCGACGATCGGCCAGGACAGTCGCAGCAAGTGGGCGCACGTCAGCCATCCCCGATGACGCCGCGTGTACCACTGGCCCATGTGTTCGGGGCCGGGCATCGCGACCGCCCATACGTACGCCAGCGGGAACCGCCAGCCGGGCGTGCAGATGAAGTCCACCGCAATGTGGGCGAGGGGGTGGGCCGCGTCGCGCGGGGCCTGGTCTAACGCCAGTCGGTCCCGCCATCCCACGCATTCGGCCGCCAGCAGCCGCATCACGCCCGGTGGGCAGACCGGCCCGCATGCCCGCTCGGTTCGCCCGATCCCCTTTTCAACGGGCAGCGTCAGGCCCCACGCCCGGGCTGCGTCCAGGAAGCGGTCCCAGTCGAGGCCCGACTGGTGCGCGTCGGCCCAACGCTTGATGTCCGCCAGCCACACCTGTCGTGGGTTGCCGTGGACGGCGGAGTGGACGGCCAGGTGGATGAGCATCTCCTCGGGCGAGGGGACCCATACCGTCGCACGACCGATCCGGACCGGGTCGGCCCGCTCCCAGAACGCGTCGGCCGGCACCAGCCGCGAATAGCGAAGCGGTCGGAACGGCCGGACGTGAAGGTCGATCCTCACCGGCAGCACCTCGCCGAGCTTGTATTCCGTCTCGTAGTGGAACCGTGGGAAGAACCCGTCGCGGACGAGCGGCTCGCCGCGGACCGCACCGAGGGCCTCGACCACTGCCACTGCCCGGTCCACGTCGGCTGGTCTGACCAGCAAGTCCAGGTCCGACATCGGCCGCTCGTCGGGTCGCGCGTACAGCGTCAGGTTCAGGGCGGCGCCCTTGAGCACCATCAGCCGCACGCCGGCCTGGTTGAACCGCGCCGCGACACGCTCCAACACGTGCATCATGCAGACGTTGCGCGTCGCCGCGGCCAGATCGCCCGCGAGAACGGTTGCACTGGACACAAGCCCGTCCGGCATTCGGGACCTCCCCGTGTCGCGACAGACCGACATGCCGGTCCGCACGCGCAGGACGTACCGATAACCCCGCTAACGGTATGATCGGACCCTGGACGCGGAACTTTAGGTGCGATAACCCAACAAAATGCGAACCACCTGGCATGAGCGGCGTGTGGTCCTATAATGTGTGGACCATGTCAGGCACGGGCCTCGTGACCGACGAACGCTACCGGCTCCACGACACCGGACCAGGCCATCCCGAGCGGGCGGACCGCCTCGTCGCCATCGACAAGCGGCTCGACGCCGACGGGCTGCTCAAGCGGACCGAACGCATCAAGCCGACACCGGCCCAGATCGACACCATCGCCCTGATCCACGACCGGGACTACATCGATCGGGTCCGCGTCGAGTGCGGCAAGCGCCTGGAGTTCATCGACACGCCCGACTCGGCCGTCTGCGCCAAGTCCTACGAGATCGCGCTGCTCGCGGTGGGTGGGCTGCTGGGGCTCGTCGACGCGGTGGCGACAGGCAAGTGCGTGAACGGGTTCGCGGCCGTCCGCCCGCCGGGCCATCACGCCGAGCGGAACCGGTCGATGGGGTTCTGCCTGTTCAACAACATCGCGATCGCCGCCCGTCATCTCCAGAAGAAGCAGAAGGTGCCCAAGGTCCTGATCCTCGACTGGGACGTCCACCATGGTAACGGCACGCAGCACAGCTTCGAGCAGGACGCGACGGTGTTTTACTGTTCGTTTCATCAGCACCCGAGCACGTGCTATCCGGGCACGGGCTGGCCTCACGAGACCGGCAAGGGCGCGGGGGCCGGCACGGTCCTGAACCTGCCGATGTCGCCGGGGCTGGGCAACGATGCGTATCGCGAGGCCTTCGAGAAGCAGTTCCTACCCGCGGCCAACAAGTTCAAGCCCGATTTCGTGCTCGTCTCGGCCGGCTTCGACGCGCACGCCCGCGATCCGCTGGCCTCGATGAACCTGACGGTCGAGGGCTTCAACTACATGCTCCGCGCGACGCTGGACCTGGCCGACAAGCACTGCGGTGGTCGGGTCGTCAGCGTCCTCGAGGGCGGCTACAACCTTGACGCCCTGGCCGAGTGTGTCGCCGATCACGTCCGGACCCTCATCGACCGGTCCGCAAGAAGCAAAGATCGAAAAACAAAGTAGCAGCCATCAAACAGGGACGCTGACGGTTCGCTTCTTGTCCCCGCCCGTGCCAAGAACGCGCCGGGAACGAAGCAGAGCGAAGACGCGCCGGGCGGGTGACCCGACCACGGTCCTTGACAAGTCAATAGCGGTTTGGAGTGGTGAAAAGCCCAGCGGGTTGCAATAGCCGCGGGCAGGGGGTATGCTGATGTAGCTTGACCCGTCAGAGGGACGGGCGGCGTCACGTCACTTCTCAAGTCACGGGGGTGGGAGGCGAGCCATGAACGTGCGGACGAGCTTGGTTTTGGCGGCGGTGGTTCCGCTCATGGGAGCCCAGACACCGGCGCTGGGGCAAGGGTGCATGGTGTGGGTGGACGCGTTCCCCAACGACCCGTCGCCGCGTCTTGCGCACGCGATGGCGTACGACAGCGCCCGCGGCGTGACGGTCCTGTTCGGCGGGCACATCGGGAGCTTGGACGGCGAGACGTGGGAATGGGACGGGACGAACTGGACGCTCAGGAGCAGCAGCGGCCCGTCGGCGCGCCAGGCGCACGCGATGGCGTACGACAGTGCGCGGGGCGTAACGGTCCTGTTCGGCGGGCACGACGGGAGCTTGGACGGCGAGACGTGGGAATGGGACGGAGCGACTTGGACGCTTGTGAGCAGCAGTGGACCGTCGCCACGCTCCAGGCACGCGATGGCGTACGACAGCGCCCGCGGCGTGACCGTCCTGTTCGGCGGGCACGATGGGTACTTTGACGGCGAGACGTGGGAATGGGACGGGACGAACTGGACGCTCAGGACCAGCAGCGGACCGTCGCCACGCTTTGACCACGCGATGGCGTACGACAGCGCCCGTGGCGTGACGGTCTTGTTCGGCGGGCAGGACAGCGGGGGTTTGGACGGGGAGACGTGGGAATGGGATGGGACGACTTGGACGCTGGTGACCACGAGCGGCCCGTCGCATCTGTTCTACCACGCGATGGCGTACGACAGCGTCCGCGGCGTGACCGTTGTGTTCGGCGGTATGCAGTTCGGCGAACCGACGGACGAGACGTGGGAATGGGACGGAACAAGCTGGACCGAGCGACCCAGCAACGGCCTTTTTCCGCCCTGGATAGCGCCAAGGGATTCGCATGCGATGGCGTACGACAGCGCGCGGGGGGTGACGGTCCTGTACGGGGGCCTGGACTACGGGGGCCAACGTTTCGGCGACACGTGGGAATGGGACGGGTCCAAGTACTGGACGCGCGTGGCGGTCTATCCCGGTCCCTATTCGCGCAGTGAGCACGCGATGGCGTATGACAGCGCGCGTGCCGTGACCGTCCTGTTCGGTGGGTACGTCGGGGAATGGGAGATGAGCGACACGTGGGAATGGGACGGTATGAGTTGGACGCATCGAACCAGCGGGGGTCCGCCTCAGCGAGTAGACCACGCGATGGCCTACGATAGCGCACGCGGCGTGACCGTACTATTTGGGGGGCACTTCGGAACTTCTCTCGGCGACACGTGGGAGTGGAACGGGACGAGCTGGACGCACCGGAGCAGCACTGGCCCGTCGCCGCGCTCTTACTCCGCGATGGCATACGATAGCGGTCGCGGCGTGACCGTGCTGTTCGGCGGGAGCACCGGGGGTGGCGAGACGTGGGAATGGGACGGAACCAATTGGACGCTTGTGAGCAGCACGGGTCCGTCGCCACGCAGTCACCACGCGATGGCCTACGATAGCGCTCGCGGCGTGACGGTCCTGTTCGGTAGGTACAACGGGGGTTGTGACACGTGGGAATGGGATGGGACGACCTGGACGCTCAGGAGCACCAGCGGCCCGTCCGCACGCTCTGCCCACGCGATGGCGTACGACAGCGCCCGCGGCGTGACGGTCCTGTTCGGCGGG
>CAYOGX010000261.1:0-6439 GCA_964403235.1 uncultured Planctomycetales bacterium
GCCAAGAGCTTGGCCTGCTGGACCCACACGGCCCCGTTCCAACGGAACACGTACGCCGAACCCGAATACGAGCCGTTGTCGTCGTCCCCGTACGCCCCGACCACGACCACGTCGCCCGAGACCGACACCGAACAGCCGAAGCAATCGCCCGCCGCCCCGTCCGGCGCCAGCAGGTTGGCCTGTTGAACCCACGTCGTTCCGTTCCGCCGGAACACATACGCCGAGCCGGACTTCGCGCCGTTGTCGTCGTCATCCTGCGCCCCGATCACGGCCACGTCGCCCGAGACCGACACCGAACAGCCGAACTCGTCGCCCCCCGCCCCGTCCGACGCCACGAGCTTGGGCTGCTCGACCCACGACGTCCCGTTCCGACGGTACACATACGCCGAGCCCTTGCCATCGTCCTCTAACGCCCCCACCACGGCCACGTCCCCCGAGACCGACACCGAATGGCCGAACTCGTCGCCCCCCGCCCCGTCCGACGCCACGAGCTTGGTGACCTGGCCCCACTTGTCCGGCCCGCCCTGATTCCGCTCGAAGATGTGTGCCGAACCGGAATTGCAGGGCTTGTCGTCGTCCCCCCACGCCCCGACCACGGCCACGTCCCCCGAGACCGACACCGACCAGCCGAAATAGTCCGACGTCGCCCCGTCCGACGCCAGCAGCTTGTTGGGCTCCTGGGCCCATGACGTCCCGTTCCAACGGAACACGTACGCCGAACCGGAATTCGCGCCGTTGTCATCGTCATAGGGCGCCCCCACCAGGGCCACGTCCCCCGAGACCGACACCGACCGGCCGAAATAGTCCGACGCCGCCCCGTCCGACGCCACGAGCTTGGCCTGCTCGACCCACGACGCCCCGTTCCAACGAAACACGTACGCCGAACCGGAATACGAGCCGTTGTCGTCGTCATAGTCCGCCCCGACCACGGCCACGTCGCCCGAGACCGACACCGAGATACCGAACCACTCGTCCGCCGCCCCGTCCGACGCCAGGAGCTTGGCCCGCTTGATCGCGTACGTCGCCTCCGCCACAAGACTCGACGCCATGCCCGACCTGTACGCGATCGCCTTGAGCGCCGTTGTCTCGGTCAAGTGGATCGGGTTCCCCGGGTTGTAGAGCGTCCCGTGCTCCGACGTCGGCGTGCTCCCGTCGATCGTGTAGCGAATCGTTGCCCCGCCCGTCGCGCACGCGATCGTCACGTCCACCCAATCCCCATACGTCCCGCCCTCGGGAGTGAAGGTGGGTGTGGCCACCTGCTCCGGCGGCGGCGGGGTCACCGTGATGGTATACGTCGCAGACGCCACCTCGCTGTCGGTCATGCCCGCCATGAACGCCCGCGCCTTCAGCATCGTCGTCGACGTCAGGTGGATCGCACCCGTGCACTCCGTGCTCGAGCCGTTCGGATCGCTCCCGTCCGTCGTGTACCGAATCGTCGCGCCTTCGGTGTCGCACGCGATCGTCACGTCAACCGAATTCGTGTAGCTCCCACCCTCGGGGCTGAACGTGGGCGTCGCCACCTGCGGCGGCGGCGTCTGCGGACCGCACGCGAACGCGTACAACACCCCAATCACCCCAAACAGACAGACACCCACCTGCAACAGGCCATCCTGTCGTACCCGAGCAAGGATTCCGATCCGATCACCACCGTTCGTGCGCAATGTGTTATCTCCTGGGCGATCCGTTGGGAGTCATTAGGAACATCCACACACACTCCGGACCTGGAACTCACGGAGGCACGCTACTCACCACGGTCATGGACGAAAATGTCCCGTTGACTGTTCGTATCGCCAGGCACCAGATCCGTGGACCAGCTATGGAACGCCACATAGCGCCCGTCGGGCGAGATGCTGGCGGACTCGCTGTCGCCACCAGTTCCTTGCGTCCCGTCGGATTGGACGCTGACGCGCGTGGTGCGGATCGCACCGGCCTCATCGAAGACCCCGTCGCCGTCCGCGTCCCGGTCATGGATGAAAACGTCTCTCCTACCGTTGGTATCGCCAGGCACCAGATCCGTAGACGAGCTATGGAACGCCACATAGCGCCCGTCGGACGAGATGCTGGCGCTACGGGAGTGCCCATGCGCCTGCGTCCCGTCGGATTGGACGCTGACGCGGGTCGTGCGGATCGCACCGGCCTCATCGAAGATCCCGTTCCCGTCCGTGTCGCGGTCATGGACGAAGACGTCTATCTTAACATTCGTGTCGCCGGGCACCAGATCCGACGCCCCGCTTTGGAACGCCACATGGCGCCCGTCGGCCGAGATGCTCGGATAACTGCTCTCGGCCGTCGCCTCCGTCCCGTCAGATTGGACACTCACGCGCGTCGTGCTGATCTTCCCCAGGCCGGCCTCATCAAAGACCCCGTTGCCGTCCGCGTCCCGATCATGGACGAAAACGTCCGGCTTGGTATTCGTATCACCGGGCACCAGATCCGTGGCATAGCTCAAGTACGCCACATAGCGCCCGTCGGGCGAGATGCTGGGGGACGCGCTGTCGCCACCAGTGCCTTGCGTCCCGTCGGATTGGACGCTGACGCGCGTGGTGCGGATCGCACCGGCCTCATCGAAGATCCCGTCGCCGTCTGGGTCCCGATCATGGACGAAAACGTCCCAAGTGGTGTTGGTATCCCCGGGCACCAGATCCGTGACGTCGCTGTGGAACGCCACATAGCGCCCGTCGGCCGATATGCTGGGCTCCTTGCAGTTGCCACTCACCTGCGTCCCGTTGGATCTGACGCTGACGCGGGTCGTGCGGATCTTTCCCGGTCCGGCCTCATCAAAGATCCCGTTCCCGTCCGCGTCGCGATCATGGACGAAGACGTCTGGCTTGCTGTTGGTATCGCCGGCTACCAGATTCGTGGCCTCGCTATGGAACGCCACATAGCGCCCGTCGGACGAAATGCTGGGATCGTCGCTGGGGCCACCTGTCGCCTGACTCCCGTCGGACTTGACGCTGACGCGGGTCGTGCGGGTCTTTCCCGGTCCGGCCTCATCAAAGATCCCGTTGCCGTCCGCGTCACGGTCATGGACGAAAACGTCCCGTTGACCGTTCGTATCGCCGGGCACCAGGTCCGTGGCATAGCTTTCGAACGCCACACAGCGCCCGTCGGACGAGAGGCTGGGATTCCGACTGGTGCCGTCGGTTGCCTCCGTCCCGTCGGATTGGACGCTGACGCGGATGGTTCTCTTGACGATGAAGGCGGCTGAGCCCACCGCGCTGTTGACCATCCCGCCCTTGTAGGCCATCGCCCTGACCGTGGCGCTGCGGATCAGAGGGATCGCATCCCCATACACCGTCCCATGAGTCGGCGTCGGGTCGCTCCCGTCCGTCGTATAGCGTTTCGTTGCACCGCTGGTCGCGCACCCGATCGTCACATCGACCGACCCGAAGAAGCTTCCCCCGTTTGGCGTGAACGTGGGCGTCGCGACCTGCCCCGGCGGCGTGATCGTATACGTCGCCGACGCCACCTCGCTGTCGGTCATGCCCGCCATGAACGCCCGCGCCTTGAGCGTCGTCGTCGACGTCAGGTGGATCGCACCCGTGCACTCCGTGCTCGAGCCGTTCGGGTCGCTGCCGTCCGTGGTATATCGAACCGTCGCACCTTCGGTCGCGCACGCGATCGTCACATCGACCGAATCCGTGAAGCTCCCGCCCTCGGGGCTGAACGTGGGTGTGGCCACCTGACCCGGCTGCTGCGCGCAGCCAAACGCATACAACACCGCGACCACACCAAACAGACAAGCACCGACGTGAAACAACCCGTCCCCTCGAACCTGATCCAAGGCCCCAACTCCCCTAATACCGTTAGCGCGCATGACATTACCTCCTGACCGATCCGTCGGGACTCAGCAAGGGCATCCCTATGCCCAGCGGACGAGTAGATTGCCCAACCGTAAGAGCTACCCTAACCTCCCTCACATGAGGTGTATACGTAGACTAGCGTAATCCCTCTGGGCGGACAAGGAAAAAGGAACCGGGATGTCTCACATCGCGTGGTCTGCTGGGCCCCCAGGCCCCCGGCGCTCGATGGCATTCCGACAGAATTCGCTCAGAGGGTGAACGTGCGGGGCGACGCGGGCTATGCCGCCCAATCCAGACCAAGCGGTGGGCACAGGCGGGCCTACTGGGAATCGCGCTTGACGACGAGGAGCGTGACGTCGTCCTTGGGCTCGCGGGGCGAGCAGAACTGCCGGACGTCGTCGAGGAGCCCGGCGACGATGCCCTCCGCGCTGTTCTTGCACGATTGCGACAGGCGATCGGCCAGGCCGGTCACGCCGTATTCGTCGCCCGCCGCGTTTCGCGCCTCGGTCGCGCCGTCGCTCGACAGCAGCAGCGCGACGTCAGAGGACGCGTCGCGGCGGACGATTTCGCCGTCCCACGTCGGACTGAACCCCAGGAGCAGGCCCACGCGATCGGGGAACTCCTCGACCTTGCCGGTCGCGTCCGTCCACAGCGGCGCATGGTGCCCGGCGTTGGCGATCTCCACGCTGTCGCCCGACGCCGACCACCGGCAGAGGACCATCGTCGCGAAGGACCCCGTCGCGCTGTACGTGTGCATGGAGGCGTTGACCCGCTGGATGATCTCGCCCAGATCGTCGTGATAGGCTGCGCTCTGCCGCAGGGCGTCCTGCAACAGCGCGGTCACGAAGGCCGCGGGCACGCCATGGCCCGAGACGTCCGCGAGACTGACGACCAGCCGGCCCGCCGCATCCATGAAGACATCGTAGATGTCGCCGCTCATCTGGTCGGCCGGGTAGTTCCGGGCCGCCACCTCGCCCCAATCCGGCTGGGGGATCGGCGCCGGCAGGAGCATCTCCTGCATCTCTCGACCGGCCTCGATCCTGCCTCGAACGCGCGAGAGCTCCTTGGCGGCTGCGTGCAGCTCGTCCATCCCCACGGCCGTGGCGGCCAGGTCGACCGCAGCGATCACGAAATCCAGGTCCTCGGCGCGGAACGGGGGATGCGAGCGGTGTCGGTCGGCGTAGACGATGGCCCGGGTTTGGCCATCGACGATAACGGGCACGCAGATCACCGAACCGACCGCACCGACGGCGAGGCTTTGCGCGTCGGCGAACCGCTCGTCCTCGGTCACCTGCTGGATGCAGAGGCTCTGACCCGACTCGATCACCTCCCGCAGGACGGACCGGCTCAGTTCCAATGGCGCGCTCGATTCGCTCGTCCGTTGGCACGGGGCCAGCCGGTAGACGCCCGCCGACTCGTCCACGCCCACAAGCACGCATCGATCCGCCGACAACGACCGCTGGAGCGTCGTGTGGATCCGCTGCCAGAACGTCCCGTTCTCCTTCCGCCGGATGACCAATCGGGACAGGGCATACAGGTCCTCGAGCCGTTGCTTGAAGTCGCGAACGACGTGACTGCTGTCCCGAACGATCGTCGGGGCCAAACAGCTATCGGACAGCCGGACGGAGCGGTCCGGCTCGGCCGTCGCCGTGCTCTTGCCACCCAGGTAATTCATGGCGAAGGGCCGGATCTCGACCACGTCGCCCGGGCCGATGCGTATTTCGGTCACCCGCTCGCCGTTGACGAACATACCGTTGACGCTGCCGCTATCGACCACGTACCACCCGTTGTCGCGCTTTTCGAGCCGCGCGTGGTAGCGAGACACGGCATCGTGGTCCAACGTGATATCGCAGCGTGGGGATCGGCCAATGGTGAGCGATCCGGTCTCCAGCGGGACGGTCTTTACCACCCGCAGGTCCTGCCGGATGATGAAGCGGTCTTCGAGTCGGCGGGGTGTTTCACTCATTCCGTGTCACCAAAGGCCTCGCGGACGACTTGTACTTTACGCTCTCGGCGCGTGCTGGGCAACACAGCCTCGACAGGGAAGAAGCCGTCTCTCGGACAGGCTCACGGCTCTCTGTCGGTTCCTCAATGTCCGCGCGTCACGCAGGGATTATAATACCCGCCGGGCCAGTTCCCTCGTCCTCACCCGGGAAGAGAGGACGGCCCCGTGCATAGCGAGGTCCGCACCGCTCGCCGCGCCGCCGACTGCGGCAGGGATGTCAGGTCATGACCACGTCGATGTGGGGCAGAATCCCGGTTACGGACTGGCTCGTGATCATGCTGATCGCGGGCGGCCTGGCCGGCGTGTTCTTGGGGGCGCTTCGGTTGCGGGTGCCGGGCTGGGGCATGCTCATATTGGCCCTGCTGCCCGTTCTGCTGATCTACCTTGTCAATCCGCACTACCGCATCTACTCGCGCCACGGACTGATGCACGTGAGCATCGTCAATCAGGTGCTCGTGCACGGGGTTCCACCGGAGGCGCCGTGCCGCTCATCATCGACGGCAACAACCTGCTGCAATCGCTCACCCACTCCGAGGTGAGCCCCAGCGACTTCCACCACCTGCTGGCCCGCCTGGCCGAACAGGTGCAGGTGCGCATCCCCGGAGCGACCGCCGAGCCCCGGGCCCTGGGG
>CAYOGX010000262.1:0-6427 GCA_964403235.1 uncultured Planctomycetales bacterium
AGGAGCATCCTACGGCAAGTGGCAGCGGACGAGTCCGCGCTGGCCTGGGATTTGGCGGACGAGGAACTGCCTGCCGGACACGCACTCGGCGAACCGGCGATCCTCTATCGGAAAATCGAACCGGGTGAGCTCGATTCTAAAGGCTAGGGCGGATGCGGCTGGTCACGAGGACGGTCCTGTCGGGCGGCGAGGTCCACTGGCTGAACGGGTCAGAGGCGCTGGCCAGCCGCGGGTACCGATTGCTCGCGGGCGACCCGTCGCAGGGAACGTGGGAGCGCGTCGGCCTGCTGCCAGCGCACCCGGTCGACCGGGCGCTGGCACGCACCGGATCGGTATCGCGCCTACTGCGCCTGGGCATCCATGCCGCGTGTCGGCTGACGAGCGGTACGATCCTGGTCGTTTTGACCGGCCGCGTGTTCCGCAGCACCGACGGCGGCCGGACCTTCGAGCCGACGCACCATTTTCCCCTTGGGCGCAAGCCCGCCCGTGTCGGCTTCACCGCCATACCGACGGGTCAGGTGTACTGCGGCGAGTACGTGGCGCAGGTGGAGCGCGTGCACCCGATCGGCATCTATCGGAGCGAGGACGACGGCCGGACGTTCGGCCAGGTCCATCGTTTCGAGCCCGGCCAGGTCCGGCACGTCCACTGCATTCAGGCGGACCCGTACGAACCGGGCCTGTGGGTGGGCACGGGCGATTTGGGCGACGAGTGTCGCATCCTGCGAAGCGTCGACGGCTGCGAGACCTTCGAGACGATCGGGCAGGGCTCGCAGCAATGGCGGGCGGTGTCGGTGATGTTTCGGCCCGACGCCGTCTACTGGGGCACGGACGCGGGGCGCGACGCAAGCAACGAGCGGAACTGGATCCGCCGGTGGGACCGGGCCGCCCGTCGACTCGAAGCGATCCAGGAGGTGCAGGGCCCGGTCCACGGCTCGACGCAACTGGCCGATGGCACGATGGTCGTCAGCACCGGCGTCGAAGGCGGGGTCAACGAACGTGACGACCACGCCCATCTGTGGGCGTCGCGCGACGGTCGACAATGGCAGGAGCTGGCGAGCTGGCAGAAAGACGCCTGGCCGTTCCGCGTGCAGTACGGTGTGATCCATTTCGCCCACGGACAGGAGACCAGCAACGTGCTGTGTTTGAACCTGCGAGGGCTCAAGGGCCACGGACTGACCTGCCTGGCCGGCAGGATCGAGGACTAGATGCGGGCCATGCGCGTTTCGGCCATGTGCTGGCTCTGTCGTTGCGGGGGCTCGCTGGCGGGGCCGATGCGTTTGAGCTGAGTTTCGCGAAGGGTGGGATTGCGGTCGGCCCGTCGGAATCGGTCCGAACGGGCAGCGTTCAGCTTGCAATGGCGGGTCCCTTTGGCGAAGCTGTTATTGACGCCTCTACGGTTAGCGGGGGTTTGCATATGGACGATGAGGAGAGCGCAAACCGAAACGGCGACCCGAAGCCGGCGGGGCTCGCGCGGCACCTGGTACTCGGGTTCCGGGCCGGGGCGCTGGCCGGCGTCATCATCGGCCTCGGCATGATCGTTCTGCTGGTGGCCAAGGCCCCTTACTACTTCACGACTCTCCACCGGATTGTCGTCCTGCCCGTTTATGTCACCGCCTACGGCTCACTGCTGTTTGCACTGGTGTGTTCGGTCGTTGCTGTGCTGATTTGGCTCTCGGGTCGGCTGTTCCGTCCGCTGGCCCGGGTCGAGGCGAGGCGTCTGTATCGTGCGGTCGCGGTCGCGCTGGTTCCCGGATGGATCGTGGGTCAGTACGTGACCTGGGTGGCCTTCCGCGGCAGGGCGGATACGTGGGTGGTCCTCTCGAATGGCGCAGTGATCGCAGGCATGCTGGTGACGGCCGTTCTCGTCTATTTCCTGTGGACCGGAGCCCAAGCGGCGCGGTCGAAGGCCAGGTTGAGAGGGTGGATCGGTTGGTCCGTCTACGGCTTGGCGGTTGTGGTCAGCTTTGTGCTGGTGTGGGGTCGAGCTCCGCGTGCGGAAATGCCGGTGGGTGACGCCTCGGCAGCCGTGGTCGCCGGCGAGGTGGTCCGCGCCTCGAGCGCCCCGGCAAGCGCGCCCGGCAGCGCCGCGAGCCGGCGATCGATGCTGGCGCGTCACGTCTTGTTGATCACCGTCGATTCCCTTCGCGCCGACCGGTTGGGCTGCTACGGGTATGACCTCAATACCAGTCCCGTCCTCGACGCGCTGGCCGCCAAGTCGATCAGGTTCCACAACACCTACTCACATGCGTCGGGAACGCTGCCGAGCTTCATGTCCATCTTCTCAGGGACCGACCCGGTATACGTCGGCGGCATCAGCCAGCTGAGCAGCTTCAGCGGGGATATCGAGACGCTCACCGAGCTGCTTCAAGCGGCCGGCTTCAAGACCGCTGCAAGCGTTCGTCACGACGGCCTGTGCCGCGGGAACGGCTTTGCCCAAGGGTTTGATCAGTACACCAATCTTAGAGGAGATGACCCCGAACTCGTCACCGACGACGTCGTCAAGACGCTTACCGAACTGCGGGGCCAGGATCGTATCTTCTTGTGGGCTCACTACTATAACGTTCACGTTCCCTACAATCCGCCGGCCGAGTTGGTCGACCTGTTCAAGCGTCCCCCGGGAACCGACCCACGCGTCAGGCCCGCATATCGCTACAGCGCCCTGTATGGCATCAACCTGGGACACCTTGGGAAATACCGAACCCACGCCAAGGACGGTCGGGTCTCTGCTGCGTTCGTGGACGCACTGTATGACGCGGAGGTGCGCGATGCCGACAACGCGATCGGGCGTCTGCTGGGCCGCATCCGCGAGCTCGGCCTCTGGGAAGATACCGCTGTCTTCGTATCGTCCGATCACGGCGAAGCCATGGGCGAGCACGGCTATTATTGCCAGCACTGCCCCGGTGTCTATGGGTCTCAGATTCGTATTCCCCTGATCCTAAGTTGGCCCAAGATGCCCCGCATACCGGGCGGGGTGGACTCACTCGTGGTGACCTCGGACATTGCGCCGACCATCCTTGAGCTCGTCGGCCTTCCCGTTCCCGCCGCGATGACGGGGCGCTCCCTCGTCCCCTTCCTGACCGCGGACGCAGCCGGGTGGTCGTCCCGCCAGTTCATCGCGCAAACCACGTTTGGAACGGGCATGACCAACCTGTTGAATTCGCTCAGGTTCAACTATCCCGACTGGGCCCTCATTGACGGCGGTTACGAGTACATCTACTTTGCCAACAGCGTCTTCGACGAGATCCGTTGGCCGCTGAACTACCTCAACGCCTGGCGAGAACTCGTCCGCGGCCACGTGTGTGCGGACGAACTCTATCACCTTGGTGACGACCCAGCATCAACCAAGAACATCGTCCGGCAGCGACCCGACGTCGCTCGTCGGATGCGACGACGCCTTCTGTCCAGTCCGCAGATCCGCTTCTTCCGAGAGAATATCCGCCCGGCCGAGCAGGGCGTCGACGAGGAGCACATCGAGCGTCTTCGCGGCCTCGGGTACCTGTAGCATGTCCATTTGACCGGACGCGCGCGCCTTGTCCATCTGGCCCGGCCGCTCGCGGCACAAATGACGTCGGGACCGTACCTCCTTCGCGTTTGCGAATCCAACGCGCAAGCCATAGGATAGTCGTTCACCGTCCCACGGAAGAGGTGTGGCGTCATCGCAGGACGGCGGTTCCCGAGGCCGGACCGCAACGGACATCCCGTGGGGCCGAGGCAGCGGTTCATGAAGCTGCTGTACATCCATCAGAACTTCGTTACGGCTGAAGGCAGCGGCATTACGCGCCCGTACGACCTGACCCAACATTTGGCGCGAATGGGTCACGACGTCACGGTGATTTGCGGCCTGTATGACCGTAGCGGGTTGCCACCCGCACCATCGTGGACGATGTACAGCCTGCAAAGGGTGGGCGCCGTCAGGGTCGTGGTATGCAACGTGCGCTACAGCAACAAGATGAACCTGCGAGAACGGCTGTGGGCCTTGATGGGTTTTGCGCTGCTGGCGACGGTGGCCGCCCTGCGGCAGCGCAAACCTGACGTTATCTTCGCCTCCAGTCCTACACTGGAATCCACGATCGGCGGCGTGATCGCGTCGTACGTTCACCGGGTCCCGTACGTGTTCGAGGTGCGTGATCTGTGGCCCGAGGACATTGTGGACGGCGGACGCATCAAGCGGGGCGGGGTGGTGCACCGGTTCCAGAGCTTCTTGGAGTGGCTCAGCTACAGAACCGCATCGCGGATCCTGCTGGTGTCGCGAGGATTCCACGACCGGCTGCTGGAGCGTGGCTATGCCGACCGGCTGTTAGAGACGATCATGCTCGGCGGGGACGGGCCGCTGTTCGAGCAGGTCGGTCCGGACGAGGCCTTCGTTCGAGAATTGGGGCTAGCGGGCAAGTTTCTGGCGATCTACGCCGGCGCGCACGGCACGGCCAACGGGCTGGGACAGGTGCTTGACGCAGCCGAGTATCTGAAGGACCGGCCGGACATCGCCCTGGTCCTGGTTGGCGACGGCAAGGAGAGGCAGGACTTGCTGCGGCAGGTCGAGCAACGGGGACTGACGAACGTCCACATGGTGGGGTCCATGCCGAAGATGCGGATACCTGGCGTTTTGGCGGCCTGTCACGTGGGGCTGCTGGTCCTCACGCAGATTTCCCGACCGCGATGGGTGACCCCCAACAAGCTGTTCGACTACATGTTTGCCGGATTGCCGACGATCGTGAACTTCGCCGGCACGTCCGCTCAGTTCGTGGAGGCCGAGCACGCGGGTCAAGCGTCGGCCCCGGGCTCGGCCCAAGACCTGGCGGCGAAGATTCGCTACTATGCCGATCATCCGGTGCAGCGCGACGCCACCGGCCGCCATGCCCGCCAGTTGGCTCGGGACCGGTACGATCGTCGTGCCATTGCCGAGCAGATGGCAGCGGTTTTCGAGACCGTCCGGGCCGGGCGCCCTCGACGAACCGATTGATCGCGCCGTCGTAAGACGTGCAGTGGCGTCTTCGGTGGGACACGCTTGCCCGAGCACCGATGGGTGCCATGGGCAGGTTCCGGCCCACCAGGGCCGGGATTTGCCCGGGCCGACGCCAATTCGGGCGGTCGCACGGGCAAAACCCAACCCTTGCGAGTTGGGCCCTGCCCATGCCACCCACTTGAGCGCGGAACTGCCTGACCGAAAACGGTCCTAGCGCGGGCGCGGTCCGAGGCGACACAGCTTGATACCTGATTCCACCAGCCAGTCCGAGACCACCGTGACCGTGCGATTCGGCGCATGGTACGACGAGACGGAACTGCCATTGACGTTTCCGCCCGGTTGGCAGGTCCGGCGACTGGATCCGGACGATGCGCCTGCGATCTCGCAAGACCAAGTCGACGAGGCGTTCGCCCGGCCGATCGGGACCGAGACCCTACAACGCCTGGCGGTGGGCAAGCGTTCCGCAACCGTCGCCGTCGACGATCTGACCCGTCCCACGCCAGTGGGTCCGATCCTGCCGCGGGTCATCGCCGAGCTAACCGCCGGGGGAATCGCACCGGATCAGATCCACATCCTGATCGGTGCCGCCGCACATCGCCCGATGAGTCCGAACGAGATGGCCGTGAAACTGGGTGCCGACGTCGTCGGGCGCTTCAAACCCATCATGCACGATTTCATGGGGCCCGACGTCCGCCATGTGGGCTGGGTCCGCGGCGGACCGGTGGCCCTCAATCGTCACTTTTTGGAAGCAGACCTGCGGGTTTGCATTGGGGGCGTGATTCCTCATGCTGAGACGGGATTTGGCGGCGGGGCCAAGATGGTCGTCCCTGGGCTGGCCGGCCGGGCCACCATCGCCCATTTCCACGGCGCGCTGCCCCCCCGACCGGCGGGTCAGCTAACCGCTTCCCGCAACCTGTTTGATCGACGCGGTTGGGCCGAGCAGGTGGCCCGGCACGTGGGCGTCGACGCGGCCGTCTGCGCGGTAATCAATGCGCGCCGGGAGCTGGGCGGACTGTACGTGGGCGACATCGTGGCGGCGCACGAGGCGGCCGCCCGTCAGGCTCGACGCGTGGGGCGTACCGTCGTGTCCAGGGACCAAGCTGACGGCGCCGATGTCGTCGTCGTTAACGCGTATCCCCTGGACACCGACCCGATCCAGATGGGCAAGAGCATCGAGGTCGCGCGCAAACTGTCAGCCAAACTCACCGTGGTCATCAACGCCGCGTCCGACGGCGTCTTCTATCACGGCATGGGAATGGGCAGCGGGGTCGATCTCAAGCGCCTGCTGCGCAACGTTCCCGGCTGGTTGGCGAGTCCGGCCGCGCAATACACGCTGTTGCGAAGCATGCTTCAGGCCGTGTGCAGACCGACGTTGACGGCGCGCTTGTGCTATTTCTCACTGAACCATCTTGCTTATGCGGCTTTTGAAGGCCAGGCGGCTCGACGTGCGCCGATCACCACCCC
>CAYOGX010000263.1:0-6411 GCA_964403235.1 uncultured Planctomycetales bacterium
ACTTGCCCGGGCTGCGGCGCGCAGGCGAACGCGTACAACACCGCGATCACACCCAACAGACAAGCACCGACCTGCAACAACCCGTCCTCTCGGACCCGGTCCAAGGTCCCAACTCCCCTAACACCGTTCGCGCGCATCGTAATACCTCCTCATACAGTGCTCGATTTTTCACCGCCGGCGCTTCGCGCCTCCCCTGGCCAGGGCGATCGCGCACCACGTCCACACGCACGCAAGCGGGGCCGCCGCACCCCCACCCGCACAACATGCGTTGGAGTCCTGCGGCGCGGGCTGCGGGGCTGAGCTATCCAGCTCGAATAACGCCTCAACTATCTTGTCCGCATCCATCGTCACCGTGACCGACGGATCGGTCCCGGTCGCGCCGTTCTGCCAGGCGACGAAGTGCCAACCCTCGTCGGCGGTCGCAGTCAGCGTCACCTTCGTCCCGTCCGGATACGTCCCCCCGGTTGGCGTCACGGTGCCCTGGCCCGTGATCGTCACCGTCAGCGTATACAGCGTCACGAACGTCGCCGTCAGCGTGGTGTTGGCCTTCATCACGACGGTGGTCGAGGCCGAGTAGATGTCGGCCACGTTGGCCGTATCGCCCGTCCATTGGCCAAACCGCGTCCCGGGCGGCACCGTCGCGCTGATCGGCACCACCTGGTCCTGGGCATACGTGCCCGAACCGGTCCCGTTGATGACGGTCAGCGTCAGCGCGAACTCGTCCGATCCCATGTCGACGCGGGGTCCGATCACCCGCGGTTGCCCGTCGATGTCCGTCTGGCCGGCGTAGTCGCCGTTCGGATCGCCCGCGTCGATGCAGGGCGAGGACGACGACAGGTGATGATCGTTGTCCTCCCACGTATTGGGATCACCGTCCGGTCCGGCGGGATTGACGAACAACGGGTCGGCGTCGATGTTGCCGCTCCCCCAGTTCAACGTGCTGCTTCCGGCGACGTCCACGTCGTTCGGGCCGCCCTGGACGTCGCAGTAGGAGACGGTGAGCGTGGCCGAGTACTGCAGTGCGATCTCGGGGCCGTTGGTGGCCGTGTTGTTCCACAGGATGCAATTGGTGATCGTCGAGGTGGTAACGCCGTCGCAGCAGATCCCGCCGCCATACTCCGAAGTGTTCCCGCTGATCGTGCAGTTGGTGATCGTGGGACTCCGGCGGTAGGAGTAGATCCCGCCGCCATAGTACGACGAAGTGTTCCCGCTGATCGTGCAGTTGGTGATCGTGAGACTCCCGCGGTAGGAGTAGATCCCGCCGCCATAGTACGACGTAGTGTTCCCGCTGATCGTGCAGTTGGTGATCGTGAGACTGCCGCCGTCGCAGTAGATCCCGCCGCCCCACGAAGATGCGGTGTTCCCGGTGATCGTGCAGTTGGTGATCGTGGGACCACCGGACTCGCTGTAGATCGCGCCCCCGTCGATACGATCACCGTTGGTAATCGTCAGCCCCGCGACGACGACGTTCGGGTCCACGCTGTTGGCGTCGAACTCGAAGCCCCGATGCTCATCGCCAGAACTGCCTTGGCAGTCAATGATCGTCGCGGCCACGACGTTCGGGTCGCCCGGATCGGTGCTCCGAACGGTGATGACCTTGGCGCCGAGGTACAGGTCGCGATTCCCGTCGCCCGTGTACGTCCCCGGCGCGATCACCACCTCGTCGTAGTCGTTGGCCGCGTCGATGGCCGCCTGAATCGTCCCATACGGGCTCGGCACGTGCCGCTCGGCCGCCCGCACATCGCCCGGGGCTGCGACGAGGACCGCGGCCAGCATCGCCATCCAAGACGCGATCGCCTTCGTGGCTTTGGGCTTGTTAGTTGTCTGCTTGTTCCACCACATGACACCGACTCCTTAACTTGTTTCCTGGTTCGCGGTAGAATGAGCAGGTCCTCTGCTCGGGCGCGCAAACCAGCCGCCCGGGCGGGGCCTGGCCGGTGAGTCGTTTGCCTAGCCGCTACTGCTCACCGGCCGCTGTTTGTATTCGTCGCTCCCCGTCTCGGCGCCTGCCGAGGACGAAGGGCCTACGCTTGCTCGTCCTGTGTCGGCTCGGCCTTTCCGTTGGCCTGCTCGTCGATGGCCGACAGCGCCGCCGCTTCCGGGCGGAAGCGGGGGCGCTTGCGATTCGCTAGGGTCGTTGTGCCTCCTGCACCGCACCGTCTGGGGGCATCCGTGGTGTGTATCCGCCTTCATCGACGATCAGCGACTCGGCCTCCCGACGTAGGAGTCGCAACGTGAGTCGCCGGTTCCACTTGAGCCGACTGCCGGAGGCATCGACGCGGTTGTCCCGGGTGACCTTCTCCGCCCAGCGGACCGCCTTGCCCAGGGGCAGGTTTCACCCGCCGTTTCTGTTGAACGGCATTAGCGACGGGTGAAACCCGCCCTACGCAACTAAGCCCTAGCCTTTCCGTTTCTCACCGAGACGAACAGCCCCAGGACTACCAGGACAATCCCGACCGGTGGGAGGCTGCCGCCGCCGCCACATTTGAAGACGGCGGTCACCCTGCGATCAGCCATCATCACGATTGTGATGGGGTTGTTGGTGTCGACCACCATGAGATTCGGGTCACCCGGATCGTTGGGATCCCATATCTTCCACTTCTTGAACTTCTTGTTGCCTTGGGGCACGGCCGTGAGCGTCACCACCTCATTCAGGAAGTACTCCCCAAGGGGATCGTTGGGGTCCAGGGGCGGCGGGTCGCGGTCCACCGTGCTGGGGCCGGCATCCTTGAGCTTTATTTCTAGGATCACCAGCTCGGGCATGAAGTCCTCCCAGACCTCAACAGAGGGTTCGTCTTCGTAGATCTCGACGTCGATGGCGTCGACGTTGTCCGAGTGCAACATGCCGATGGCACGGGCCGCGATATACAGCGTGTTCCATCCCGTAAAGTCCGTGACGAAGATGGCGGCAGCGGACCAATCGTCCACAGTGTTCGGTGTGCCGTCCGGACCGTCAAGGAACGGTGATCCCGGCGCCAACGAGAACAGGGCGCAATCCCCGGTGTCTGGCGAGCCAATGCACAGGAAGTCCCAGACGGCGAGTGCATCGACCTCATCGTTGACTGACAACCCAAGCTGCCCCGCCGCTGCGTACAGCGCGAACCCGGGGCCGCCGGGCGGCGACATGAACACGTCAGCCGGCGAGTAATCATCAGGCGTGCCGGGGATCATGTCCGGCCCGGCCAGGCTCGGGCTGTTCGCGTCGAGCGTGAAGTAGATCGGGGTATCGTGGACGTTGTTCGCATCGAGGTCCATCGGGTGCAGCTCGAGGGCGTCCATGTCGTCCATGGCGGTCTCGCCAGGGTTCGGCGCGTACATGTTCATTGCCGAAACCGGGATAGAGGGGATCTCGTTGTAGCGATCCTGGTTGGCACTGACCATGTTACGCGGCCTGAACGGAATGATCGGACCCACGATGCCGGCCGGTGGCGCTCCAGACCACAGGACGGCAGCCGGCGACACATTCGTAAAGCCGTTGGTCACGAACCGGTCACCGGCTGCCTGGAGCAGATTCGCCTGCCAGCGGTACTCGGTCCACGGCCTGCCCCTGGACGCGTCATCACCCGAAAAGTAGATCACCAGCGGCCTGTTGGGGTCGGCCTCACCGTTGGAGTGGCCGTCGTTGTTGTCCTGCGCCAGGATGAGTCCATAGTTGACGTCGGGGACATGCAGTATCGGGCCCACCCCACCAGGGACGTCCCAGCCCTGGCCGATGATCCCGCCCGGCGGGATTTCGCCATAGATGTCTCCCACGGTGTTGCCGAAGGTGTTCACCGAGGGGGAAGCCCAATCGAGTGAGATCGGGTCCGGCCGGTGCGGCGGGGGCTCATCGGCCCAAAGCGGTGACGTCAAGACCAAAGCCACACAAACACATTGAAAAACGGCTCGCCTGTACATGGTACACTCTCCTTTCAGAAACCCACAAATCTGCTCACGCGAGCTTCAACAGACAAGTCCATCCAACCCACCCGGGCCCTTGGCCTCCAAGGGCCCGGGACGCCTTATCCCCCCCATCTCAACCGCGCAGTCGGTCGGGAATCAAAGACCCCGAAACCCCCTCGCCCTGCGCGGATTTGCGTCTCGCCACCACATACAGCCCCAACACACCGACCGTCATCAGGACCATCGGGAGCAGGCCGCCCCCACCGCACTTGAAGAACACCTTCACCACACGATGGTTGTCCATCAGGATCGTGATCGGATTGTTCGAGTCCTTGACCATGTAGTTCGCGTCGCCTGGGTAGTTGGGGTCGTACAGCTTCCAGTGTTTGAAGGACTTGCCCTCTACCGGAACCGCCGTGAGCGTCACCGGCATGTTCGGCGGAAACGCCGGTGCGTTGGCGTCCAGGGGTATCGGGTAGATCAGCACGTCGCCATTGTTGTTGTTCTTGGTCACCGTCAACGCGACAGGCGGGCCTGGCCTGGCCAGGAAGATCTCCAACGTATTGGGGTCGCTGCCGTCGTAGCCGTGCCACACGACGTTCGAGCCCGAGACCTGGGAATAGTGGTCGTCTAAGACCGTGTCCCAGAACTGTGTGACCGTCATCCCGTCGTACAAGAAGATCTCATAGTCGCTGCCGTCGAAGCCCGTCCACACGACGTTCGAGCCCGAGACCTTGGGGGATCTGTCGTTGTAGCTGTTGTCCGTGAGCTGCGTGACCGTCGACCCGTCGTACAAGAAGATCTCGTCGTCGCCCGCTGGATAGATGTCGTCCCGGCCCGTCCACACGACGTTCAAGCCCCAGACCTGGGGGTACCGGTCCTCGCAGCTGTTGTCCGTCAGCTGCGTGACCGTCGCCCCGTCGTACAAGAAGATCTCGCTCGTATTGGGGTCGCTGCTGTCCCAGCCCTCCCACACGACGTTGGAGCCCCAGATCCGGGGGAATGCGTCGTGGTAGCTGTTGTCCGTGAGCTGTGTGACCGTCGCCCCGTCGTACAAGAAGATCTCTCTCGTATTGGGGCCGCTGCCGATCTGGCCCTGCCACACGAGGTTCGAGCCCGAGACGTGGGGGTACCGGTCGTCGTATGCGTTGTCGGTGAGCTGCGTGACGGTCGTGCCGTCGAACAGGAAGATCTCGTAGTCGCTGCCGTCGTGGCCCCACCACACGACGTTCGTGCCCGTGTCCTGGGGAATGGTGAAGTCATTGCCGGCGTTGTCGGTGAGCTGCGTGACGGTCGTGCCGTCGAACAGGAAGATCTCGTAGTCGCTGCCGTCGGGTTTCCCCTGCCACACGACTTTCGAGCCCGAGACCTGGGGGCCTTTGTCATCGTAGCTGTTGTCCGTGAGCTGCGTGACCGTCGTCCCGTCGTACAAGAAGATCTCTCTCGTATTGGGGTCGCTGCCGTCCCAGCCCTCCCACGCGACCTTGGAGCCCGAGACACAGGGGTATTCCTCGTCGGCCGTGTCTAGGTAGCTGTTGTCCGTGAGCTTCACGACGACCCACCCGACGGCCAACGCCTGCGAACAGACAAGACCCGTCAGCCCGACAAGCACGCCAATTCGAAGGATCATGACTCGCCTCCCGTTCCCCCAGAGGTAATGTGATGTATCGACCGATGTCGGGCGGGTTTCACCCGCCCTTTTTGTTGAACGGCATTGGCGGCGGGTGAAACCCGCCCTACGCAACTCACCGGCCGCTGTTATTCTTGAAGCTGTCAGCTACATTCCCATTACCAACCGCAAGGGGGCGTTGATCCTGGAAGGCAGGTTGCCCGCCCCGTTATTCCTCTCGGCACCTACCTCCGCGGAAAAGTCGGTGGGTTCATAACCCACACCACGTGACTCGGTTGTCTATGGAACCACAGCGAAGCCTTCGAGCAGCACAGCGGTCGCACCATCAGGATTCGTCACTCGAACATCCCACGCCGCAAGCTTGGCTTTCTTGTGTGCGGTGACCACCGCGTCGATCGTTGTTCCGCTGACCGAAGTCACGCTGGCAGCGGGCGACGGGCCGGCACCATTCTTAAAGGTGACCTCCGCTCCGTCCACAAAGCCGCTCCCGCTGATTGTCACGTCGATGGACGTGCCCGCCTGCATCATGTCCGGGCTGATCGCATCGACACTCGGCCCGGGCGTGGCCTCATCGTCGCAGTTGGTCACGGCGACATCGTCCGCATCGAGACCGTCATAATCCGGATCGATGCTCACCGCCGGCGCCGTGACGATCGCGTACGCAACGTCGCCGTCGGCGTCCGCGTCGTCCACACCGGTGACCGTCACCGTCTGTGCGATGTCCCAGTTGTCGACGCCAAAGGTCACGCTCACGGGCGAAACGACGCCTTCGCTCAGGTCATCCGACGACAGACCAACCGTGACGGGAGCAGTCGGCTGGGTGTCCAGAACCAGGCTGAACGTGTCGGCGCCGCCCGCCTCGGTGGTCACGAGTCCTTCTGCCGGTTCGAGCGTGATGC
>CAYOGX010000264.1:0-6410 GCA_964403235.1 uncultured Planctomycetales bacterium
CATGTGGACCAGGTTGTCCGTCAGCCGCTTGCCGGGCACGGAGAACTTCAGCACGTTGTCGGCCCAGTAGTAGAATTCCATCGTGTGCCGATTGAACAGGTTGACGCCGATGCTGTAGGGGCCGGCGGCCAGGTTCGCGGCCAGCTCGAACGTGGCCTGGTAGGTCTGGTCGCGTCGTAGGTCGTAGAAATCGCCCTCGACGGCCGTGGTCTGGTCGAAGACGGCCGTGCGGTCGTCGTGGATCACCCGCAGCGACAGGCCGGCGTCGGGCAGGTCCTCGTGACAGCGGAACCGCAGCCGCACCGTACATTGCTCGCCCGGTTGGACGACGTGGGTGGCCTGACCGTCGGCATCGGCCAGTTCGGCCGACTCGACGGTCATCAGCTTGCCGCCGCCGTCGGCGGCGGCGGTACACAAGTGCTCGCCCATGGCCTCCAGATAGCGACGGGTGGCGTCCTCGGCCGGACCTTCGTAGAAGATCTCGCCGCGACGCAGCACCACGCACCGATCGCACAGGGTCGAGACGGCCTGCATGTTGTGGCTGACGAAGACCACCGTCGTGCCGCGCTGCCGGATCTCGTTCATCCGCCGGAAGCACTTGATCTGGAAGCTGAAGTCGCCCACGCTGAGGACCTCGTCCACCAGCAGGACTTCCGGCTCGAGCTGGGCGGCCACCGAGAACCCCAACCGCGCCACCATGCCCGAGCTGTATCGTTTGATGGGCGTGTCGATGAAGGGGGCCAGGCCCGCGAACTCGACGATGGCGTCGAGCTTGGCGTCGATCTCCGCCCGCGTCATGCCCAGGATGCTGCCGTTCAGCAGGATGTTCTCTCGGCCGGTCAGGTCGGGGTGGAACCCGGCGCCGACCTCGATCAGCGCGGACATTCGGCCGCGAGTGCGGATTCTGCCGCGATCCGGCCTCAGGATGCCGCACAGGAGTTTGAGCAGGGTGCTCTTGCCGGCCCCGTTGGGTCCGATGATGCCGAGCACCTCTCCCGGCCTGGCCTGGAGGGACACGCCGCGTAGGGCCCAGAAGATCTCGTCGTCGTCGGATCGTTGCTGCCGGAGCAACCGCCTGACCAGCCGCGGCACCGCGTCCCGCAGGCTGCCGCCGGTCTGCCCCAGCCTGAAGCGCTTCCAGACGTCCTCGACGATGACCGCGGGTTCGTTCACGAAGTCGATTCTCCTGCAATTGGCACGTGGGTCCGACCGATGGTGGGGTCGGGTCCATGGGTACCGTCGCCCGTGACCGAGCGGACGTCGTACACCAGAAACCGGTCGTTGATGTAGGCCACGGGCCAAGGCATGCGGTTCGGTTCCGTCCGTTTCCAGACGATGTAGCTGACCCCGTAGTCCGTCACGAGGGCGAGCAGCCGATTTGGCGCGAACGCCTGGTAGTTCGCGCCCGGCGCCCACGGACGGGTCGCACCGAGGTCGGCCAGGCGCTCCCGGGCCTCGGGCGCGTAGCGTCGATCCCACACGCTCTGCATGCCGAGCTGGTAGCTGGCAACCGTGTTGCGCTCGCTGTAGTACGTCCAGCCGAGCAGGTCAGGGGGGGTGATGAACCCTTCTTCCGGTTCGGTTTGGGTTCGCGCCCAGTGCATGACGCCCTGCCAGGCGTCGCCTTCGGCGTCGTAACCGTCGGGTGACAACCATGGTTTGGCGGACAACTGGGGCTGCCACGCGCCGCTGGACGTCTTGGCCAGACCGACCGTACCTGCGACGACGATGGCGGCTGCCCACCCGATTCGGCCGGCGTGGCTGAAGGGCCACGATTCGCTGGCCAGCGCCTCGTCGGTGAGAAGTCTTCCGCTACGTTCAAGTCGCAGGACCATGAGGCCCGCAACCACGAGGAGGACCGCCGCCCAGGGCAGGTTTGCCAGTGACGGGAGTTGGTCGGGGTCGATCCAGGCGACCGCACCGGCGGTCGCGACCGCGGCCGCCACCGCCAACATCGACCAGCGGTCTCGCTGCCGCGCCACCAAACCCAACGCCACCACCACCGTCACCCACGGGACGTACTTGACTGCCACCATCACCGTCGCCAGCCATAGGGCCGCCAGGATGAACGACCGACGCTCGCCCCGTAGCATGAGGTCAAGGGCCGACGCCACGACCAATCCCGTCGCCAGCAGACGCACGGCATAGGTCAGCCGAAACGGCATCATCTGCATCGCCAGCGAATGCGGCCACACCTCGGCGAGCACCGCCCCGATGCCGCACCACAACGCCACGCCCAGTCCGAACCGCAGCAGCGTGCCGCGACGTTCCGCCAGCCGCGGCGCCAACATCGCAAACGCCACGACCCCCGCACCGGCCAGACCGAAGAACCACACGTACTCCCAGCGATGGAACAGGCTCGGGAACACGTGGAAGTAGTTGAAGAAGCGGATCATCTCGACGTGGTCGCTTCCGGGTGAGGTGACCCCGAGCGACAGCGACCGGAACATGCCGACCGCCGCAGGTCCAGCCAGGACGAGACCCAACACGATTGACGCGACCATCCGCCGCGTGCCGAACCGTCGCCATCGCCAGATCGCGTCCGGGGCCAGCATCGCCGCCGTGGCTGCGCTGAAGATCGGATGAATGTGGAACCCCATCCCCAGGATGACGGCCGTCAGGACCACGCGGCCGCGGAGATAGGCGATGACCGCCGCCATCAGCACTATCTTGCCCAGATCGCTCTGCACGAACTCGGGGCTGATCAGTTCGGTCCACGCCAGCGTACCGTAAAACGTCGGTTGCAGGATCGCAGCCAGCGTCGCCAGCAGCCCGGCCCATCGCCGCTGGGTCAGCACGCTCATGAACGCGTAGAGCACGCCCACGAAGGCCAGCCGCATTGCCACGGCCGCCACCACGTGGCCCTCGACACCCAGCCGCCCGGCCAACAGCCGTCCCATCGACTTGTACAGGGGATAGGGCATCCGGCGGAGGTGCTCGATCAGCGGGTTGTCCGGATACAGCGCCGGATTGACCTGTTGCTTGGCGATCGGCAGGTACAGCACCGAATCCTCGAGACGGTACCCGTAGCGGACGTTGAGCAGCACCCACAGACCCAGGACGGTGACGACGCCCGCGAGCCCGAACCGCCCTCGGCCCGGATCGGGATGCGCCCGGTCGAACGTCCCCGTCGTCAGCGTCGTCGACAGGGCACCCAACGCGTCGCGACTGGCCAACAGCGGGTCGGCTCCTGCGGAATCGATGGACCGGCTGCGGAGGATTCTCATCGTTCGATACCGGTTCGTGCCGGTGCGCTCCGCCGGCGCTGCCATGCGCTAGGACACGCTCGACAGGGCCGGCTGCGGCTTGCCCTGCACGGCGACGCGCCCTCGCGGGCGACGCCAGTAGCCACCGGTCAGGCTGACGGCCCTGAACTTCAGGATCATGCCGATCATGGTCAGGCCTAGGGCGACGGCCTTGAGCTTGCTGCCCGTCACCATCGAAACGCCCACGCGTTTCTTGTAGTTCACCGGGATCTCGGTAAAGCGCACCCCGTTGAGGATCACGTGCAGCAGCATCTCAGGACCGAAGTGGGAACCGGTCACCTCGAACCGGTTCCAGATCCGCACCAGGGCGTCACGCTTGATCGCCCGATAGGTGCAGCCCATGTCGGTCAACAGCGTCGTGTTGAACAGGAACTCGAGCAGCTTGGCGACGGCCCAGTTGCCCCACTTGAGCATCCGGCCCATGTTCGCGCCTTCCCAGATGAACTCGCGACTGGTCCGCGTGCCCACGACCATGTCAAAGTCATCGAGGTAGGCCAGGAACTTGATCGTGTCGGACGGTTCGAACGTCCCATCCGGCTCGCACACGAACACGTAATCGCCCGTCGCCTCGCGGAACCCCCGTTGGATGGCCGCGCCGTACCCCTGCTTCGGCTCGAACACCTGGGTAGCGGAGGTCTTGTCCACCTCCTCGACCGTCCCTTCGGCCGCGTTGTTGTTCACGACGATGATCTCGTCCACGTACCCGGTCCGCTCGAACCCTTCGACGACGCGGCGGATCGAGTCGCGCTCGTTGTAGGTTGGCAGGATGACCGAGACGGTATGGCCACGCCACATGGTCGAGCTCCCTGCTCGATCCCCCTCGGGCCCCGACGGTCTGGGGCGCATCGGACGGTCGGTGCGCACGCCGCACGCTGAACCCGCGCCGCGCCGGACCGTGGGCCCAGATTTTATCGGCCCGAACGGTCGGGCAATTGAGTTATAAGTCCTGGAATCCGCAAGGCCGTGCCCGTTTGTATCTCATTTTGCAACAGGCGGTTGCAACGAATCATCTCCCTCCCGATTCCCCCCGCCCACTTGCCCACGGCGCCCGTGGGCGTCCGCACGAAACTCACGGGCCGAAGACGGCACTAGTCGCTCGGACGAGATGCGTAGTCGCTGTAGTAGTTGTACTGCGAGGAGGAATCGGCCGCGCCGGTCAAGACGCACCCGACCAGGTTGACCTGACTGGCTTGCAGCGTCTGAACCATCTGCTTGACGACCGGCTGGGACGTCTTTCCCATGCGAATGATGACCACGACCCCGTCTGCGAGCTGCCCGAGGACGCCGGCGTCGGCGACGTCGGAGCTCGGCGGGGTGTCCACCAACACGTAGCTGTATCGGTCTCGCAGATCATCAAAGACGGCGGCGGCGCGCTTGGAGTTGAGCAGTTCGGCCGGATTGATCCCGCTGGTGTCCCCGGCGCTGATCAGCTCGAGGTTGGACATGGGGGTTGCCTGGATGATCTGCTCGATGAGGGCCTGCCCCTTGAGGACCTCGGCCAGTCCGGGCTTGGCCTTCATGCCGAACAACCTCGCCAGGGCGGTGTGCCGGAAGTCGGCGTCGAGCACCAGCACGCGGTGGTGCTTGACCTCGGCCATCACGACGCCCAGATTCGCCGTGGTGACGGTCTTTCCCTCTCCCGACGTACTGCTGGTGATGGCAAGCACGCGGGACCGGGCCCGTGGATTCTGGCTGGCCAGGCGTGTGCGGAGGGCCCGGTACTGCTCGACCAGCATTGAATCCCGCCCGTGCAGCGTGACGAGGGACGCGGAGGCGCGACCGACCCACGTCGCGTGATCGAACGCTGCGGGACGCACCTGGTCGTCAGACGTCATCGCGACACCGCCGGTCGTGTGTCTCGCGACGTCTTCGTCGGACCGGCCGGTCGCCTCGGCGGGCGGGTCCATTAGCCCGACGCCCGACGCCGCCGCGCCGGACGCGGCGAACGTGGTCGTCCGCTCCTGCTCCGCCTTTCTGAGCGCCTCTGCGATTCTGCCCATCTGGTCGTCTCCGAGATCCCCGCGGTCCGGTGCGTTATGGTCCGCTGCCGACGAGCTGCCGCGCCACCAGCCCGGGATTGCCCTTGATCCGCTCGAACTCCTGGGGCTTTTCCAGGCTAAGGTAGACCAGCCCGCTGGCGGCGCAGACGAGGGCGATCAAGACGGTGGCGGCCGCATGCATCGCCACCTGTCTGGCCATTCGTCGGCGGCGGAGCTCCGGGGTGATGATCTCCCCGATGCTCTGCAAGATCGGCAGCTGGAGGGCCGAGCCGACCTGGCTGACCGATCGGAACGTCCGATCAAGCAGCTCCAGCAGGACGACGCACCCCAGGCCGACCATCACGCCGAAACCGAGGCTCACGGTGATCAGCCGGCCGACCTTCGGCGAAACGGGTTTGGTCGAGACCTGGGTGTTCTCCAACACGGTAAAAGTCAACCCGCGCTTGTTCTTCTCGGCATTGATGAGTTGGCCCACGTAGTTGCACCGCTTTAGTTCCGCTTCCAGATCGCCTCTGGTCGTCGCGAGGTCGCTTTGCCGACGGAGAAATTCCTCTCGCCGTTCCAGGACGGTGTCTTTCTCCGCATCGTAGCGGGTGATTCGTTCGTCGACGGCCTTCAGCTCGCGCTCGGTTTTGGCAATGTCCCGCTTCAGACTGCGGAGGGCCGCCTGAGTGCGGGCGATCTCGTGTTGGCGAACGCGCTGCTCGGGCGTGAGCCCGCCGGCCGTCCGCTCCGCGGTCGCCCCGGATGATCGGGGCCCTGGGATCGTCGCCGGCGTGCGGGACAGCTCTTCCGCGAAGTAGGCCAGCCGCTGACGAAGCCTGCGAACCTGCGGATGTTCCTCGGTCATGGTCATCTTCATCTCGAGGAGCTGCTTCTCGATCTGAAGGATTCTTCCCTTCTTCTCCGCATGCGCCGGATTCGGCTTCGTCGGCACCGGGGCCACCCGTACGCTCACCACCTTCAGTTTTCAATCATCGGTGCCGGGTTGCGTCGTGGCGGTGGATATCTTTCCCAACGACGCTTCGTTGGACGCAATCTCTACGCGAAGCTCTTCGATCCGGCGCTTCAGGTTCTGTTTCTGTATCCGCAAGGCGGCGACGCGGTTAACCGCGCCTTCCGGGTCGGCCGGATCGATCCCGAC
>CAYOGX010000265.1:0-6408 GCA_964403235.1 uncultured Planctomycetales bacterium
CGATGGGCCTGCCCATGATCGGCAGGACGCTCTTGGGACAGAAGTCGCTGAACGGTTGCATCCGCGATCCCCTGCCCGCTGCCAGGATGATGCCGGTGATGTCGGACATGGTTCTCTCCGAGTCCCCAACGCTCACAACCGTTGGATCACGCCTCGACGGTACAGCCTGATTTTCCGACGCAGGTACCACAGGAATCGCCACATGTCCATGCCGGTCCGCCAGACCCTGAGCTTCGAGGTCCCCGCCTGCCGTTCGGCATGGCTGACCGTCTCCTCGCCGAGCCGCGCGCCACCGGCGGCCAGCTTCAGCACGATCTCCGTCGGCGTGGGAAACCCCCTCGCCTCGATCGTCAGGCCGCGGGCCAGCTCGCCGCGGATGACCTTCAACGCACAGTTCGTGTCGCGCAGCCGGATTCCGAACATCAGCCGGACCAAACGGTTGAGCATGCGATCCGCCAGGACCCGCATGAACGAGTCGCGCTTGCTGGCCCGCCGGCCCGTCACGCCGTCGAGGCCCTCCGACTTCAACCGTTCCATCAAACGCCGGGCGTCCGCCAGGTCGAACTGACCGTCCGAATCGAGTGTGACCACCAACCGCCCCCGCGAACCGCCGATGGCCGATGACAACGCCGCACCGTACCCGCCGTTCCGGTCTCGCGTGATCACTCGCAGACGCGGCAGCTCGGCCATCAGCCGATGGAGGATCGCACCCGTGCCGTCCGTGCTCCCGTCATTGCCCAGGACGATCTCGCTGGTCACGGGCCAGTCGTCGAGCACGCCGTTCCAGTATCGCACGACGTCCTCGATGCAGTCGGCCTCGTTGTAGACCGGTGCGGTGACGGAAACGTCGGGCACCGACGCATCGTCGGACTTCATCGGCTCGTTGGGCATCGTCGGCGGCACCTCGACCTCAGCGCCGATCAGGTGTGGTACTCGGCGTTGATGGTGATATAGCCCTTGGTCAGGTCGCAGGTCAAGACCCGGTCGTCGGCGCGGCCGGCTGCCAGGTCGATGACGACGGGCACGTCCTTGGCCCGCATGCGGCGGGAGACCTTGGCCAGGTCAGCCGTCTCGACGGGCCGGCCGCGCCTGAACACGGCCTCGCCGCAGATCCTTACGACGATGCGCCCGGGATCGAACCGCGCCCGTGTCGTGCCGATGGCCTGGATGATCCGGCCCCAGTTGGGGTCGCAGCCGTGGACGGCCGTCCTGAATAGCGGGCTGACCGCCACCGTTCGGGCGACGTCGTGCGCGTCGGCGGGTGTGGCCGCTCGACGGACCGCGACCTCGATGACCCGCGTCGCGCCCTCGCCGTCGGCGGCAATCTGGTAGGCCAGCTCGCTGCACACCTCGCCCAGCGCCCCGGCGAAGCGGCGAAACGCGGGCGACGTGACTTCCCGGATCGCCGCCGCGCCCGACCGCCCGTTGGCGAGGATCGCCACCGTGTCGCTCGTCGACTCGCACTCGTCTACGGTGACGCGGTTGAAACTGCCGGCCACCGCATCGCGCAGCGCCCGTCGCAGCAACGGCGGGCTGATCGCCGCGTCGGTCCCCAGAAACGCCAGCATCGTCGCCATGTTCGGGGCGATCATCCCGCTGCCCTTGCAGCAGCCGGCGACCACGACGGGCCGCGCCCCGATGCGGACCCGACGGAGCGATACCTTGGCCCGCGTGTCGGTCGTCAGGATCGCGCGGGCAAAATCACGCCCCGCCCGCGTCGAGCTCGACAGCGCTTCGGCTGCGGCATCGATCCCGGCCAGCACCTTGGCCATCGGCAGAAACGTGCCGATCAGGCCCGTGCTGGCCGGCAGGATCTCGCTGAAGTCCGCGCCGACGTGCCTGGCCAGACGGGCACACATCGCACGGGCGTCGGCCACGCCTCGTCTGCCGGTCGCCACGTTCGACACACCGCTGTTGACCACGACGCCCCGCAGTCGGCCGTTGCGGACGTGTTCGCGCCCGACCTCGACCGGCGCGCCGCAGAACCGGTTCGACGTGAACACCGCAGCCGCGTGGCACGGCGTCTCGCTGACCAGGACGCCGACGTCCAGCGCGCCGCTCGGCTTGATCCCCGCGGCGGCCGCCCCCGCCCTGAATCCCGCCGCGGTCAGTGTCTCGTTTGGCATCGCACGCGCTCCGATCGCTACAACAGCCCCGTCGCCTCGTCCAGACCGAAGAGGAGGTTCATGTTCTGAATCGCCTGGCCCGCCGCGCCCTTGACGAGGTTGTCCAACGCGCTGAAGACGATGACCTTGCCCTTGGCCGTCGTTGCCCAGACGTCACAGTAGTTCGTCCCGGCGATGGCCGTGATCTGCGGCGGCCGGCCGGGCAGACGGACGAACACTTCGTCGCCGTAAGCCTCGGTGTACAGATCGTCCAGCTCCGCCTGCGAAACGGATCGCGTGGGGTTCGCATAGACGGTCGCCAGCATGCCCCGCGTGAACGGCGCCACGTGCGGTTGAAACAGCACCGTCACCGGCCTGCCCGCCACGTCGGACAGGACCTGCTCGATCTCCGGCATGTGTCGGTGCGTGCCGACGGCGTAGGCGAAGTAGTTCTCATTCATCTCCGGGAAATGAAAGGCCAGTCCCGGCCTCCGGCCCGCCCCGGACGCCCCGCTGACCATGTTGACCACGATGTCGTCCGACCCAATCAGCCCTTCGCGGACCAGCGGCGCCAATCCCAGCACCGCGCACGTCGGATAGCACCCGGGATTGGCCACCAGGTCCTTGCCCACGATCGACTCGCGGAACAGCTCGGGCAGACCGAACGCCGCACGGGCGATGTTGTCCCGGTCGGTGTGCTCGACTTTGTAGTAGGCCTCGTAGACGGCCACGTCGCGCAGCCGGTAGTCGGCTGAGTAATCGACGACCTTCAGACCGGCCTCGAGCAGCTGGGGCACGAACCCCATCGAGACCTTGTGCGGCAGGCAGCACAGCACGACGTCGGCCAGCTCCGCCGCCCGGGCCAGGTCCAGCGGTACGACGTCCAGATCGATTCGATCGCGGAGCACGCCGAAGATCTCCGCCATCGGCCCGCACTCCTCGGGCAGGGCCGTCAGGTACGTCGCCTCCGCGTCTGTGTGCCGCAGCAGGATCGCCAGCGACTCGCTGGCCGTGTAGCCGGTCGCTCCGATGATGGCAACGCGAATCATTTCGATGACTCCGGCTTGGCTCGTCGAGACGTCCGACGGACGCATCAACGGCTCGGGTGCTCGTCAAAAGAACCGGCCTCGTCACCACGAGGCGACGAGGCCGCCGGATTGCCATGAACGTTGAACTCGCCCCGGTGGCGGGCAAACGGGGACTAACGTTTCGAGAACTGGAATCGGCGCCGCGCCCCACGCTGTCCGTACTTCTTGCGTTCCACCATCCGGCTGTCGCGGGTCAGATACCCGCCGTCGCGGAGGGCTTGCTCGAGCGTCGCGTCGGCCTGGCGAAGCGCCCTGGCCACGCCGAGCAGCACCGCACCGGCCTGCCCCGTCGGACCGCCGCCCTTGATGTTGACGAACACATCGAACTTGCCCAGGGTGTTCGTCGCGCTCAGCGGCGCGACAACGTCCTTGCGGTCGCGGTCTTCGGCGAAGTACTTATCGATCTCGCGCCCGTTGATGAGGAACTTGCCGTCGCCCGAACGGATGCGGACCCGCGCCACGGCGCACTTCCGTCGGCCCGTGCCCCAGTGATAGCCCCCCCTTGGCTTGCCGCCGGCGCGACGCGCCTCGGGGCCGGGCGCCGGCGATGCCGTTGGCGCCACCGCCGTGACCGGTGCAATGACGGTCGGCTCCAGCGCTGGCGCTGGATCCACGGGTTGGTCGCTCACAAGAACATCTCCCCAAACTCGACTACGTCTCGACATCCAGGACCGTCGGCTGCTGGGCAGCGTGTGGATGATCCGGCCCCGCGTAGACCTTCAACTTGCCGTACATCTTGCGCCCCAATCGCGTCTTGGGCAACATTCGCCGCACGGCCATCTCGAGGACCCGTGTCGGGTGCTTCTCGAAGAAATCTCCCATCGGCACGACCTTCCGGCCGCCCGGGTAGCGCGAGTACCAGTCGTAGACCTTCTGCTGCATCTTCCGCCCGGTCACGCGGATCTTCTCGGCGTTGACGACGATCACGAAGTCGCCGGTGTCCACGTGCGGCGTGTACGTGGGCTTGTGCTTGCCCATCAAGACCGTGGCCAGCCTGCTCGCCAATCGCCCCAACGTCTTGTCCGTCGCGTCCACCACAACCCATTGGGGGCGAAGGCTTTCCGACCGGGCCATATAGCTCTTTGTTGTCTGCACAGGCATTCCAACGCTTCCCAGTGACCAAGAACCCTTTAGTTTAGCCATATGGCCTCACGGGTCAAGCCCGTTTCCGCCTATTTTCGCCGAGGACCCAGCCAACGCGCGGGCCCCCGATTCACGACGGGCACCCCGCTTGCCCGCCCCTGACGCCGGCAACCAGGATTCAGTTGATCTCGATCTCCAGCCTCTGCCCGGCCCGGACGGTCACCTCCGCCGTCAGGGTGATCGTCAACCTGCCGTCGTCGGTGGTGTGACGGGCCTGGAGGGCCTTTCCGGCGACCGTGACGCGCACGCTGCTCGGCTCGAGACCCTCCGGGACGGCGAAGGCCAGCCGCCGCAGCCGCAGTTGGCCGTGGCGTACGTCCAGCGCCTCACGCTGTCGAGCGCCGTCGCGCTTCTGGCTGAACAGACCCCACCCCTCGGCCGTGGTGAAGAACGACGCGTGGTCGTCGGGCCGCCATACCGGCCTGAACCCGATCACGCCCGCCGGCCCGTCGCAGCAGAACCCCTGACACGCCAGCAACATCGACCAGATGCTCATCGCCCGCGCGTAGAACTTGCCGCACTCGTCGTCGCCGAACGGGTTGCCGCTGTACCCCCACGAGGCGGTCTTCGTGCCGGTCAGCCCTGTCCGCAGCCGCCCGTTGTACCGATCCGCCACCGCCCGGACGACCGCAAAGCCCTCACTGACCATCCCCGCCTGGACCATCGCCACCGCGGCCGCGTACTCGAAGCCCGTCATCACCTCGTCGGCGTACAGCATGTGGTTTGCCGGTCGATCGTCGTTCGGCCAGACGATCATCTGCATGCCGGCGTCGTCGTCGTGGACGAACTTGCGCGGTTTCTGCACGAGGCCGTGGAAGTCGTGCTGGAAGTTGTGTTTCAGCAGCGACCGTAGGGCCGAGCGGACCCGGTCCGGCGGGTACAGCCAACCCAGGTCCAACTGGTGCGACCACCACTGGCCGAGGACTTGATCGATGTGGCAACCGTTGTTGTAGTCACGTTGCGGCTTGGGCTCGGGGATCTGGATGTAGTATTCGCCGTTGAAGAGCGTTTCGTTTTGTTTGGCCGCGCCGGATTCGGCGATGCGGCGGTAGCGTTCGGCCGCGGGGCCGTCACCTTGCAGCTCGGCCATCGTCGTCGAGGCCCTCAACGCCGCCAGGTACAGCGTCCCCAGCCACGACGAGCTCCCGCCCAGCTCGCAGTCCAGTGTGTTGTGCTGGATCCCGCCCAGCACGCCGTCTTCGTCGGCGTCCCAGCGCCCGATGACGTGTTCGATTGCCTTTTGGATGCCGCGCCAGTGCTCGTTGAGCCACTTGGCGTCGGCACCCACCAGGTGCTCGCGATAGGCCTCGAGGACCTCGCCACACTGGGCGTCGCACGCCTGACCGCCCTTTGGCAGTCGGAACGGGATCCCGCCGTCGGGCTGCTGAGCATCCAGGGCCTGCTGTCGCATCCGCCGAGCGATGCTCGGGAACAGCCTGGCGTGCGCCTGGGCGTAGTGCCACACGTGCGCGCAGTTGCCGTGGCAGCAGCCGTTGGTAGGGCAGCACCCTTCCCATCCGCCGAAGAAACCATCCGCCGACCAGAAGCACGTCTTGCTGCGCAGGATCGCGACTTGCGAGCTGATGCGGTCGAGCAGCCAGCGCGGCAGATTCGAGGCGTAGAACGTGTCGTGGTACAACCGCGTCAGCCGCGTCAACTCGTCGAAACGCCCGTGGACCTCACGCATCACCCCCAGCGCGCTGTCCCACCAGTTGGTGTACATGTTCCCTTTCGCGATCCATTTGCCGGCGCCGTGCTTGGCGTTGGGGAAATGCCACGTCAAGACGAACGTGACGGTACGGCTCCGGCCGGGATCGAGCGTGAACGGGACGGCCAGGGCCCCGTCCAGGGTCCTTCCGTCCGGCGATGGCTCGACGTCGACGCCGCCCGGCAGCCCGCCTCCGGCCGATATATCTTCCAACAGTCGCTCGAGACTCTCCCAGGACGCCGTCGCCTTGGCCCTGCCGGCAAACACAGCCAACGCCATATCGCCCTGACCGGGTGAGTCCTTCGGCTTGTTCGACGTCATGTGCAGCACCGTCGCGCCCTTTTGTCTCAAGACGCGGTTGCAA
>CAYOGX010000266.1:0-6396 GCA_964403235.1 uncultured Planctomycetales bacterium
CGGGGCGACGAGCTTCTTCGTGCCGATCATGTCGACCTTGAAGCCGCGCCCGGCGGGGGTCTTCGTGATGTACTCGCGGCCGATGTTCTTGGGCGTCAGGCGTCGCCGGCCGAAGAACTCGCACCAACGCGCATAGTCCTCGATCGACATTTTGTCGCGATCCGGCGCGTTCCCGTAGTAGCCCTTCGATAGGGCAAAGGCATAGAGCCCGAAGGCCGTGGCCAGCGTGCCCGGTCGGGGCAGACGGAAGCTGCGAACGCGGAGCTCGACCGGAACGGACACGGCCCGGGCGGCGTGGCGGATGGTCACCTTGCCCGTGTACGTACCGGGTTTGGCGTCGGGCGGGACAGCCGCGTTGAACCACACTGGCTGTCGGTGGTCGGCCGCTACGTCGAACGGTCCCGGCGGGAACAGCGGGTCAGGCCACCATCCCACGTAAGCCGTCGCATAGCAGGGCTTGGACGTTTCCACGTAACCGACGCGGTTCCACGTGACGGGCACCGTCCCGCCGGGCCCGACCAACGGCGGGGCCTCGACGCGGACGCCCTTCAGCGCCGCCCCCGCCGGCAAGACGACGAGCTGGAACGACTCGGTTTCGTCCCTGGCAGCGTCGAGACGGACGCGACGCGTCATCAACCCGTCCAGCACGGCGCCTGACCGGCGGACCTTGTGCAGTGCGTGCGTGATGGCGACGCGGAATCCGCCGTCGGCCTCACCGCCCACCTTGAAGATGCTGCTGACGGCGGCCGACCGCGCGGTCGCGATCGTCTCGGTCAGCTTGTTCAACGAACGTCGTGCCGTTTGCCAGCCGCCCTCGGGCAGCGCGTCTTGTCCAGCGGCGATTCGTCGCAGCCGGTCGATCTCGGCCTTCGCGCCGTCCAGGATCCGCAGCGATTCGGCCACGACGTCGTCGCCGAATCCGGCGGCGCGGATCTCGCTCAACAGCCGGGTTTGATCGCGTTCCTTCCGATCGGCCGCCTTGGCCAACGCGGCCCGGCAGAAACGCGCTAGGTTCGGTGCCAGCGTCACCTTGCCGAACCGCCCGGGGTTGTGGAACCCGCCGAGCGACCACGTCACCGTCTCGCCGTTGACGCGATCGTTCCTGACCAGGTTAATGCCCCACGCCGTGCCGACGTCCAGATCGATGTCGAGAGGGTCGAACGGGACGGCCAGCTCGACCGTCCACGCGTCGGCGTCGCGCTTGACGGCCGCCCGGGCGCCGGACTGCCAGGCCGAGGCCGTCCCCCGCGAGTCGCGGATCACACCGAGGCAGTTCACGGCGAGCTGATAGTAGCCGCGACGCCCGCGATGGGGGTCGACGAACACCTCGATGCTGTCGTCCAGCCAGGTCTCGCCGTCATGCTGTGTGGCCTTGGCGCGGAGCGTCGCGCCGGCAGGATGCGGACACCGGAACGCCGCGTACAGATGGCCGTCGTCGTACGCCAGCCATGCGTGCGTCTTGGCGGTTGCCAGCTTCTCGCCGGTGTGCACGACGAAGCGCGTGATCGCGCGGTCCCGGGCCCAGCAGGCGTCGTTGAGCTTGCCGTCGATCGTCGGTGTGGCCCGGATCGCGGTCGTGTGCGGCGTGGCGATGGCGGCCAGGTCGTCGTACCAGGTCGTGCCCTTGTCATGCGCGTACGCGACGAAGCCCATCGTCGCGGCCTCGTCGGGCACGGTCACCTCCCGACGGATGTGTGTCCAGTGCTCGGCCTTGCCCGGGCCCGGCACGCTGACCCACCCCAGATGCGCCCGCTGCGCGTCGTAGAAGTGCACCCCCAGTCCGTAGGGCCGAACGCCCTTCGTCTTGGTGTAGCCCGACACGATCAGCGTCGATCCGCCTTCGACCTTGATACCGTACTGGTTCCACTGGATCGGCGCCTTGCCGCGCGGCTGCGGCGTGACGCTGATGATCTGTCCGCTGGCGCGGCCCGAACGGGAGGCGCGGGTATCGCGGACGTGTCGGTTCCCGCCCTGATCCTTCCGGGGGTGGCGGGCCCAGGCGTCGGGCAGGTCGCCGCCGGCCTCGAAGCCGCCGTTCTTCACCAGATTGCCGTGCGCGGCCACCTCGGGCGCGATCGGCTGGCCCCGGACCGCCGAACACGCCGACCAGACGAACATCAGACACACAACCAACGTTGATCCAAGTTGGGAGTTCAGAACGTTCTGACGCACGATCGTCTCCTCCTGGGGTACCGCCGCTCGGTGTTTGGTGCGGATGACCCATACCACGGGGATTCCATCGAGGGCAAGGGGTTTCTGCGTCAGGCCGGCACAGCGGGCCCTACCTTCTGGCGGGGGCTGCGAAAATCCGCATAATGGGCGCGGTGGAAAGATGCGATCCACCGGTGGCATATGAGGCATGAATCATGACGGACCCTGCCGTTAACGCACAGGAAGGTGACGCAGGCATGCCGGACGGCGTGCATGAGATGGTCCTGCGGGACCGGATGACCCCGAGCGCGCGCAGGCTCCGCGACACATACGCCCGTGTGCCCGACGCCCCGCTGTTCCAGCGCGAGTTCGGCTACTATTGTCTGGAGCGGTGGATGGAGGACGGCGTGCCGATGGACCAGCCCTTCGACGAGCTGTTCGGGTTCGACCCGCCCGGTAACGTCAGCCTGGGGCAGCTCGGGTGGTGTGAGGCGCCGTTTCAGCCAGCTTATGAGGAGAAGATCGTCGAGGACCGCGGCGACTACGAGGTCGTCCAGGACTCGGCCGGACGGCACCTGTTGTGCTTCAGCGGCCGGCGGGACGGGTTCATGCCCGAGTACCTTGACCATCCCGTGAAGGACATGGCCACCTGGCAGGAGAACTGCAAGTGGCGGATGGACCCCGAGACGCTCACCCGCTATGCCGACCTCGAGGCGCGGATGAAGACCGCGCGGCTCAAGGCCTCACAGGGCCTGATCATCACGCAGAACCTGATCGGCGGGTACATGTACCTGCGAAGCCTGATCGGCCCGGAGAGGTTGTTGACCATGTTCTACGACGCGCCGGAGCTGATCCACGATTGCATGCAGACCTGGCTCGACCTGGCCGATGCCGTCATCGCCATACACCAGCAGCACGTGACGCTCGACGAGGTCTACCTGGCCGAGGATATCTGCTACAACCGCGGCCCGCTGATCTCGCCGGACATGATGGCCGAGTTCCTGTTCCCGTATTATCAGCAGCTCATCACCAACGTCCGGTCCCGGCAGCTTGACCCCGGCCGGCACCTGTACATTCAGGTCGACACCGACGGCTGGCTGGGTCCCGTGATTCCCCTTTACATGGGAATCGGCGTGGACATCATGAGCCCGTTCGAGGTGGCCGCCGGATGCGACGTGGTAGCGCTGGGCAAGCAACATCCGGGCCTGACGATATTCGGGGGGATCGACAAGCGGGTTCTGGCTAAGGGCGTGGACGCGATCGACCGGCACGTCGACGCGATCCTGCCGGCCATGCGCAAGCGCGGCGGCTACATCCCGACGTGCGACCATGGCGTCCCGGCCGAGGTCAGCTACGAGGACTACGTCCACTTCCGCAAGCGCTGTCGGGAGTTCGCCGAGTAGACCGCCCCGAACGTGTCGACCATCTACATTCTCTTCTCCACCGGCCGCGTGCTGATCCCTATTGGCCTGCGACTGGGATCGGACACAACGGGAAGACCCTCAGTGAAACGCACGCTCAGCCGGCGGACATCGGCCGATCTCACAGTGATAGCAGGTACGCGACCAGATCGGCCTTCTGTTCTTTCGTCAGGTGCGACGTTGCGCCGTGGCGGTCGCCCTTGTTGTACTTGGTCAGCACCTCGTCGAGCGTGGCGGCCGAGCCGTCGTGGAGGTACGGTGCCGTCCGCCACAGTTCGACCAGCGTGGGCGTGTCGAACTGGTCGACGCGGTCGAGTTCGTGACGGGTGCCGACGTCATAGAGCTTCAGGTCGGTCAGGAGCCCTGCCGGATGGCAGGTCGCGCACTTGGTCTTGGGGTCATCGAAGATGGCCTTGCCGCGTTTGGCCGAGGCGGACAGGCTCCCGTCGGGCTGGCGATGGGGGCTGACGGCCGGTTTCAGCGAGCGGAGATAGGCCTGGACGGCCTTGACGTCGTCGGGCTCGGGCTGGCAGAACAGGATGTGCCGGAACCCGGCGACGGCTGCGACCTCCATGCTTGCCCGGACGCCCCGCGCCATGGCCGGCGGGGTCTTGTGCGATAGCACCATCGACTTGGTGTTCTTCGGATTGCCCATGCCGTCATTGAGCAGATCCCAGTTCAGGCCGTCGGCCCGGCCTCTGGGATGACACGTCGCACAGCTCAGCCAGTGTTGGAAGCAGAGCGTTCCGTCGTGGAAGACCTCCTCGCCGCGTCGCACGAGGTCCGGCTTAGGGGCGGGACCCAGGCTGACGGTCGAGGTGGGTTTGATCGTCGAGGGGTCGACCAGCACGACGTTGCCCGAGTAGTAGCCGCCGACGGCCAGGCACTTGCCGTCGCCCGACAGGTCGATCCCGCGCGCCCCCCGGACGGGGATCGTCTTGTTGACGATCAGGTCGACGGCGTGGAGGGCGGCCAGTTCGTTGACCAGTTGCGCCCGCTCTTTGGGGTCCTTCTTGATCTTGAGCCAGATGCTCTGCGGGCCCGGGTTTCGGGGGTCGGGCTTGGCCAGCCGCGGCTGACCGCTCAGGTCGCCCGCGAGCAGCTTGTGCAGCCCCGTCAGGTTGATCTTCGCCACCTTGTGTACGCCGCTGAGCGAGACCCACATCGTGCCGCCGTCGGCTGAGAGCGTAATGCCCCACGGATCGGCCGAGCCCTGCGACGGATGGTCGAGCAGCATCGTGGCCATCAGCGACTTCTTGCGCAGATCGATGATGCTGAAGGCGTTGGTGTTGATCCACCCACGCTCGAGCTGGGTCGTCGGTATGTTGAACCGCCCGACGGTGTGGACGGCATACGCCCAACATCCGCAGGGCGAGATCGCCACACCCCTGACCAACATCCCTCCCGCGGGCAGCCGGACGTCGCAGACCCGCTTGAGGCCCTTCAGGTCGAGCACGCTGACGACGGCGGACATGGTCGGGTCCGTCGCGCTGCCGGCGGGCAAGAGGTTGCCGACGACCGCCAGCGATTCGTCCGGGCTGATCGCGACCGAACGCGGCTCGCGCTGGACCTTGATGCGGGTTCGCTCCTTGCCCGTGGCCAGATCGACCACAGACACGCTGTCGTCGCCGACGTTGGTGGCGAGCAGGAGCTTGCTTTTCGGCGCCAGCGCCACGGCGATGGGCCGGGGGCCGACCTTCAGCCGACGCGCGACCTTGCCCGCCTTGGCATCGACCTGGGCCACCGTGCCGGTTGCGTGCTCGGCGACGTATAGAGATCCGCCCCCCGGCGCCCAGACCACGCCGGCCGGTTTGGCGTTCAAGGCGACCTGCCGGATGTCCTTGCCGCCGGCCGGGTCGATCAGGGCGACCGTGCCGGCCGTGCGATCGGACGCGGCCAGCATCTTGCCGTCAGGCGAGAAGGCCACGTCGTAGGGCGACCGATACGGCGTGCCGCCGCCCTCGTCGGTCTTCGCCTGCGCAAACACAACGAACACGCAGCCCACCATGACGGGGACCGCAAGCGGCACGAGCGTCCGTCGAACGGGTGTTCGCTTGGTGGCTCTTGTCAGCATGTCGAAGCTTCCCTCGTTACAGGTCGCATTCCGCGATCACGCGATTCCAGTATGACCCGAACCTCATTTTGTAGATGATCGTGTGCGACACCGCAACCCCCGATCACGGCCGGGGGATGATCGGTGCGGTCTTGCACCGGGGCCTGACCGGCAAGGCCTCGATGCCCGCGAACGTCGGATCCGGCAGGGCGCGGAGGTCCTCGGCGCCGCGGAACGGACAGTTCGCATCCACCCATCCGATGAGCTGCCGCAGGCTGACCGGGTCGACCTTCACGCCGTTGTGCTTGCCGCTCATGGCGATCTGGATCAGCTTGCTCGTGTAGCTCAGGTGCCGCATCGGGCGGAACGTGACGTAGCTCTTCGGGTCGCTCAGCGCGAAGTTCTCGCACATGATCGCGCCGGCGATGCCGGGGTTCTCGCCCATCTTGTTCGTGTGCATCCAGCCGGACCCGACCAGCGTCAGGTACGGTTCCTTGAAGAACCACTGTTTGCCCGGGCGGAGCGTGAGGTCGAGCTTTTTTCGGCCCTTGCCTTCGCCCTGATGGCACTTGCCGCAGTAGCGGTCGAGCACGGGTTGGACCAGCCGCTCGTAGCTGATGCTTTGGGTGCCCCAGGGGGGCGGCTCGAGCTTCGACGGCGGACGGCCCATCGCCAGGCCGTACTTGTTCGGCATGGTCCGGCTGTGCATTTCGTGGCAGCCGAGGCAGCCGCGGCGCTCGCCGGGCATCACGCCGGTGAACGTCCGCATCG
>CAYOGX010000267.1:0-6394 GCA_964403235.1 uncultured Planctomycetales bacterium
GTATATCTTGGCTCCCGTGGCAAGGAGTGGCACGGTCAAGCGAAGCCGAGGGACTCGGCTGAGCTTGGCCGTGAGGGCGTGCAGGATCTCTTCAACACGGCCAGGAAACGAACCCTAGGGTTCGTTTCCTGACCATGCCACCCGAACGTCACGATCTCCTCGATGCGCCCCTTTGGGGACGGATCGGGTCAACCGGCTTGATTCGGGAACCGTCCCATTTAAGATTAAGCCCGTATGTCCAAGCGTCTGGGGAAGTCATCGGCCGACAGACGGTCTCGCGGGAAGCGGGCTTCGTTGCGCAAGCCCGGCGTGCGGCGTTCGCAGCAGGCTGGCTCGGCGGGCGCGTTGTCTCAGGCGCCGCCGGGCAGGCCGGGACGATGGGAATTGGCCTGCCTCGCCGTGATCGTCGCGGTGGCGGCCGTCCCCCGACTCCACCTGCTGGGTATCTGGCCCGGCGTGAGCTGCGACGTGTGCAAGGTGGGGGTGTTGGCGTATCGGTTTTGCACGTACGGCGAGATTAGTTGGAACCCCAACATCGGCTACATTGGGCCGGTCCAGACGCTGGTTGGCGCAGCCATGCGCTCGCTGTTCGGCACAAGCGTGTTGAGTACGCGGGCGCCGGTCGCGATCATGGCCTTGTTGGCGGTGTTGATGGCCTGGGCGGTGGTGCGTCGCGTGTTGGGCCCGCCGGCGGCGGTGGCGACCGCGGCGGTTGCGGCGGCCTATCCCTGGCTGATCATGGCGAGCCGGTATGCCTTGGAGCCCATGTGGCTGGTCTTGCCCAACGCCGTGATGCTGTGGATGCTGGTTCGCTACGTGCAGCACGGGCGAACCGGCGCGCTGGTGGCGGTGGGGGGGTTGGCGGGGTTGGGGCTGACGCTGCACCCGGCCCAAGTCGTGGCCTTGCCCGGAGTGGCGGTCGCGGTGCTGTGGGCGTGGATCAGCCGAAGGGTCCGGGTGACGCCGTTGAAGGTCATTCCCGCGGCGGCCGCGTTTGTCATCATGGCCGGGCCCGTCCTGCCCTATCATCTCAACAGCCTGTTGGGACGTCAGGAGGTGGCTGCCAAGAAGCTCCAGATCGGATGGCAGCATCCGGCCGACTACTTCGCCCCGGCCCTGGAGATCGCGACGGGTCGGCAGCTCTATCGGTATTTCGGCAGCGACCCGGGCCCTGCGACGGCGGGCCAGCGGGGACTCGAGGCCATCCTGGTGTTGGGTCTGGTGGCCGGCGGGGTGACGCTGTGGCGGCGGGGCGGGCTGGCCGGACGGGTGCTGGTCGTTTATTTCCTGGTCGGCGTGGCGGTCGGGTTCGTGTTCTGTAGCGGCATGAACCGTTTGCAGATCTTGGGCCATTCCCGCTACCTGATCTGTCTGGCCCTGTTGCTACCGATGCTTTGGGCGGCAGGGCTGGTCGGATTGATCGATCAAGGCAGGTTGCGGTGGATCCGCCTGGTGGGCGCGGTGGGTCTGGCCGGTGCGCTGGCCGTGTTGCCGTGGCAACTCGGTCGGTATTACTTTGGGGGTCGGACGCGCTCGGCGGGGGGGCTCGCGTGCCATCACCAGGCCTACGAGGGTGACCCGAAGGAACTGGCGGCCTGGTACATCCGGCACAATCGGCTGGAGCCCGAGCGGACGGTCATCTTGGCGCAGGACTACGACATGTACTATCCCCTGCGCTACTTCCTCGAGGACGGATACCACATTCAGACGCTGGTGGGCGCGTCGTTCATTCCCGCCAACGACCACTACCCGTTTCAGGCGCTGGCGGCGGACCCCGACGCGGACTGGATCGTGGCGATGTATCCACGGTCCTACATGGGACCGAGGCTCAAGCCGGCCCTGGAACGATACGGTCTGCTCCGGCCCGAGCACATTGTCTATGAGGTGCGTGGGCCCAACCGGTCTGCAAGTCCAATTCTGGTCCTGTACCGGATCCCGCCTAGCGAGTCCCGCAAGGCGCTGGCCGCTCGGCTGGCCCAGAGCCGGATCCGCATCCCGCCGTCCCAAGGGCGCATCCCACCCAGCGGTACGGGCAAGATCCCCCGACCGCCCCTCGGGCCGCAGCATTTCTGACGGTCGTCTCGGGGCGGGCTTGCCCGGGTGCAGTCCACGAGGTAGGCGCCTGCGGACCCGAGTGTCTGGCCTCGCTTTTCTATGGCGTATACGGAGGTAATGCGGACAAACGACGGCGCCGGGCAGGCGATGCGTCCCGCGGCGTTCGCCCGAAAGCGCTCACGTATCCGCCCGGGCCTGGACGAACTTCTGTCGGATGATGCGGAGTATGCGCATGAACTCGGACCGGTCCGACTCGGCCAGGTCGCCCAGAACGTCGATGGTGAGCGCCAACTTGTCCGACTGGTAGGCGTGATGGGCCTGTCGGCCCGTATCGGTGAGGGACACGTCGATCTTGCGCTTGTCGTTAGGGTTAAGCCTGCACTCAACCAGGGGCCTCTCGGCCTTGCCCTCGAGGCTTCGGATGATCCGCGACATCTGGGCAGGCAGGACGCCGATGCTGCGTTGAAGCTCACCCACGTTCATGGGTTCACGCTTCGTCAGGAGGTCCAACGTCAGAAACTCCGACTCGCTCAGGTCGTACTCGTCCTTCGCGCCGTCGCTCGCCCCGCTGATCCAGCTTAGCTTGGTGAGTTCGAAGATCTCCTCGGCCATCTGTTGGATCTGTTCGTTGTCGGATTGGTTCGTCACGATGATGAATCCTCTCTTGAGGTCGAGCGGCTGACAGGTAGATTCTAGAGACCCAGGCGTCTGCGTCAATGAAAATCGCGCTAGGTTGACTTTTTCCAGCAGGAAAAAGTTCACCCCCGGTAACAGATGCGTGCCCTGTTGAACCTGTCGGCTGGAGGGATTAGAAGGGGGTGGCAGAAAGGCCATCCATGTCGAAATAGGCGACGAGGTGGCCGCGGCGAGGAGACCCATCGGTGTTGTCGCTGCTTGGGAACAGACGGGGATGTGGGGTCCGGCACGGGCGCCACGCCGTGCTTGCGATGTCGATCATGATGTCTGCGGGGTGCCGGGACCAGCCGGAGGAGGGCACCGATCGGCCCAGGCCCGCTCGCGAAGCCCCTAACGAGGTTCGTTGGGAGCGGTCGCCGGCCCGTACCACTCAACCCGCCCCGCTAAGGACCAGACCGAGCCCGTCTCCTGCCAGCCGCGCAGCGCCATCCGTCGATGCCCCGGAGCCAATGCAGGTGTTGGCGCGGGCTCGGGTGGGGCAATGGGCGCGGTATCGGATGGCCGGTCGCTTCGAGCAACGACTGGAGGTGGTCAAGACCACCGGTCGAGACGTCCACCTCAAGCTGGAGATGTGGTTGAACGGCAAGTCGGCCGGGCTCCCGACGACACGTGTGGAGGACGTCGAGGTGGATTGGGCCCTCCGCGCCGCCGAGCGCGCCAAGGCCCGCGTGACGTCGCGACCGACGACGCTGACGGTTGCGGGTCGGCGGTGGCAGACGCGTCTGACGATCGCACGGTGGACGTATGAAGGCATCGGTTACGAGCGGCGAACCTGGACCGCCGCCGACGGACCCATCTACGGGATCATTCGAATGCTCCTGACGGCCGGCGACAGGCTGGAGGCGTCCATAGAACTCGTGGAGTTCGGTCGCGTACCCCAAGCCGGCGCGAAGCCGAAGTGACCAGCGCCCTCGGTGTCGCACCCGCCACCGGCGCCATCCGAGGGTTGTCAGATGTTCGCGCCGGTGTGGGTGACGCCGAGGATCTCCTCGATCGACGTGATGCCCTGAGCGGCCTTTTCCAGGCCCTTGTGCATCAGCGTCTTCATCCCGGACGTGCTGGCTGCGTCGCGCATGGCATCGATGTCGGCCGAGTCGGCCACGATCTGCCGCATCCGGTTGTCCATGAGCAGGATCTCGTGGATGGCCGTTCGCCCGTGGTAGCCGGTGCCCAGGCATTCGTCGCAGCCAGTGGCCTGGCAGAACGCCGGGTCCTTGAACCCCGACACGATTTGACCGGCCTCGGGCGGCAGCGAGTGCGCCACCGTCTCGACGGGCTTCTTGCATTTCGGACATAGCATGCGGATCAGCCGTTGCGTGATCACCCCCGCCAGCGTCGAGTTGACCAGGAACGAATCGACCCCGATGTCGATCATCCGTCGGATAGCCCCGACGGACGTGCTCGCGTGCAACGTGGTAAACAACAGGTGCCCCGTCAGCGCGCATTGAACGCACAGGTGCGCCACCTCCAGGTCGCGGATCTCACCCACCATGACGACGTCCGGATCCTGACGAAACACACTTCGCAGGGCGCGGGCGAATGTGTAGCCGATCTGTTGCTTGATCTGGATCTGTGACACTCCCTTGATGAAGCACTCGACCGGGTCCTCCACCGTGATTACGCAGTTCACGTCACGGCGGATCTCCTCGAGCAGCGCGTAGAGCAGCGTGGTCTTTCCGGAGCCCGTTGGGCCGTTGACGATCACCACGCCGTTGGGCAGCCGGCAGAGCTTCCGTACGGTCTCGGTGTCCTCGGGTGTCATGCCGACTCGCGACAGCGAAAATTTCACCGCCCCGCGGTCGAGTAGGCGAACGACAACGCGTTCGCCGTGACAGCAGGGAACGATGCACACGCGCAGGTCGAGACTTTTGCCTTCGACTTCACCGATCAGGATGCGGCCGTCCTGCGGCATGGCGCGTTCCGCGACGTCCAGGTCGGCCATGATCTTGATGCGGCTGACGACCTTGTCGAACATCCCGTCCGGTAGGGGGTCCAGGTCGTGCAGCGCGCCGTCGATCCGCACGCGGACGCGGCCGCGGCGGTCCTCGGTCGGCTCGAGGTGGATATCACAGGCGCGGGACGTAACCGCCTGTCGCAGCAGGCGATGGACGGCTTCGCTTGTGGCCGCCTGGTCGGTCTCGACGTGGGCGTCGGGGGACGGGCCCGACAGCGAATCGAGATCGTCCGCTTCGAGCGCATCGACGATCTGCGCGGCGCCCAGGTCCATCACGCCGCCCGCCTCGGCGTTGGCCATGGCCTTTGCGATGCGCTCGTCGAAGGCGTCGGGAAACTGTCGCATGCCGTTCGACAACGTCCCGCCGGCTTCGATTTCGCCGATCAGCGACGCGGCGATCCTCGCGAAGGCCGTATCCGACGACGCCGCTCCAGCCTCGCCGAGGGAATCGGTGAGGCGCTTGCCGGCCTTGAAGGCTTGGGCCAAGGTCCGCCAGAACGCGATTTGATCCTGCTTAGATAGGTTCATCAGGCTGCTCCCTGTTCACGTATGCCCGAAACGCCGCGCGCCACCCAACCGGCGGTTGCGCTCCGCGTGTAGTCGCGCTCCCGCTGCTGGACCCACTCGATCAGGCGCTCGCGCCGGAGGCGGATCTGGCCGGCCAACTCGAAGGCCGGTAGCTCCTCGACGATCTCGCCGAGCTGCTCCGGCGTGATCCGCAGGAACTCAGCCACCTCACGCAACGTCATGATCTCGGGGACCCGCGGCCCGCGCGTGACCTCCGACAGCGCCTGACGCGCCGCCAGGATCGCCCGGCGAGGCGGCTGGACGGGCGGCAGGGCCGTCAGCGCGGCGTCCGCCTTTCTCAGCGACGCCAGCCGTTGCCGACAGCCGTCGCATTGCGACACGTGCTCGCGGAGTTCCGCCTCCTGCGGCGCCTCCAGGTCGCCGGCCGCCAGGGCCGCCAGCGCTTCGTACGTCACGTCACAGTTCACGTCTCGGCTCCTGCTGCTGGTGATCGGGTTCCAGCGCCTTGGCCAGGGTCGCCCGAGCACGATGGATCAGCGTCTTGACCGTGTTGATGGGTATCTCCAGGATCTCGGCGATCTCGCGATAGGTCATCTGCTCGAACGCGTACAGGGCGATGGCCTCCCGCTGGCGGTCGGGCAGGCCGGCGATGGCCGCCCGGACGATGGCCGTCTGCTCGTCCGTCTCGACCTGGCCCGAGGGCGCCGGCCCCTCGCTGGCGGGCTCGACCATGCCCCAGCCGCCCTCGGCCAGGACCGCCCGCCGGACCCGCCGGGACTCGATGCGGTTCAGGCATCGGTTCCGAACGATCCGCATCAGCCAGGCGCGGAACCGGTCGCGGGGCGTGTACCTGTCAGCCGTCCGCGCGACGGCCAGGAACGTCTCTTGAAGCACCTCCTCGGGCCCTTCCGAATCGCCCAGCATCGTCCGCGCGAAGTGGTAGACCGACGCGTGGTAGCGGTCGAACAGCGTGTCGAACGCCTCCGCGTCGCCGTTGCGATACATCCGGATCAGCTCGTCATCGGTGATGTCGTTCATGTGTAGCGTCCGGATCCAATCCGCCGACCGTCCGCATCTACAAGACCAAACAGCCGTACCGGTGGGGTTGTTTCACCCCCAGTATGATATCTTGATGATACCCAGCACGAGGCCCGTCCCCCA
>CAYOGX010000268.1:0-6386 GCA_964403235.1 uncultured Planctomycetales bacterium
TCGCCCTGTTGGGGCGCGTAGCCGTCGAATCGGATGCGAAGGGTCCCGTCCATCGCCAGGTCGCCCTTGACGGCGAGCTGGTCGTGGTCGGCGCCGGGGATGACGCCGCCGATCTCGATCAGCAGTTGGGCCGAGTCGATGAAGGTGACGTCTCCGGCGGCGCTGACGACGGCGGGGCTGGTTCCCGGGCTCATCTGGTCGCGGAAGACGACCTGGCCGGTGCCGGTGAAGCCCCCGCTGCCGGTCACCGCCGCGGCGAATTCGAGCGTGTTCTTCGGGTCGACGTAGATGTCGGTTTCGAGGATGATCGGCGCCCCGCCGATGATAAACGTCGTGCCGGGCGCGCCGAGGACCTGCAGCGTCCCGGCCATCGACCAGGGCGTCGGCGTGTTGACGATCAGCCGGGCCGGGCCGGCCACTTCCATCTCACCGTTGTAGCGGTTGTCCGCGGCGTCCACAGACTCGACGTTCAGCACCAGGTCCGAGTACAGCTCGATGCGGGTGTCCTCGGCGGCTTTCGAGCCGTCCATGTCGAACAAGCCCAGGTCGATCGTGGTCGGCACGTTGATGAAAGCGGTGGCGTCCTGGCTGATGCCCCCGGGGCCGGTGTAGCTGCCGCCGTTGTAGGTGGTGGGGTAGCGCAGGCGGAGGACGTCGTCCGGGCCGGGCGCCTCGACCCGGGCGCCGGCGCCGAACCGGACAGCGGCTCGCATCTCATTGATTCCGCCGGACGTCAGAATCCTGCCGTCGACCTGAACGGGCGCACCGGAGACGACCGCCCGGCCGCCGGTGTTGCGCAGATCGAGCGTGCCGTCCGTCCCCAGCGTCCAGACCCCGACCGTGTTGACCTCCAGGCGGCCGGCTTTGTTGACAACGGCGCCGTCGAACGATCCGCTGAGCGGTTCGAACTCCGGGGAGGTGATGGTGAAGGTCACGCCCGGCTGGATGGTGGTGGTGGAGCACGCCCCTTCGACGCCGTCAAGGTCGTACTTCCTCACGGCGACGGTCGTATCGGCGGTGACGCTGGTGTTGCCCCTGTGGTCGATGCGGCCGTCGCCGGTAAACGAGCCGCCGGCCAAGGTGTTGTGCCCGCGGAGTTCGAGGTCGGCGCCGTCCCGCACGGTGACGGTGGCCGTCGAGGTCGTGATGAAATCGGCGTACATCTTCGCCCTGCCGCCGTTGACGTGGACGAAGCCCTTGACGGTGAGGGGCGTTCCGGTCACCTCGGAAGACGAGGTCGTGTCGCCGGAGTCGCAGGCCAGCACGCCGGGGACGTCGCCGCTGTCTCGATAGGGCAGGACCCACCCGCCGGGGAGATTGACGTGAAGCTCGGCGCCCTTGATGTCGATGGTGCCGCGGTACTCGTTCTGCAACGTGCCGGTCGTGTTGGCGTTGACCGTCAGGCTGCCCGTTTCGATGATGCGGGTGGTGTGGACGTCGCCGATGGTGCTGTTGCCCCAGTCGTAGTTGTGGCAGCCGATGGTCGTGGGCTTGATGACGCTGATGTCAGCCTGCTGCTCGATGGTGCCGTTGCCCTTGTAGGTGCCGCCTTCGAAGTAGGCCTTCGTGTCCAGCAGGAGCCGGTCGTTGACAAAGTCGAGCGTCACGTAGGCCTTGCTCTCGAACACCACGTCCTCGGTGGCGACCCTGCCGAGTCCGTCGACGTCGACCCGGCCCGAGATGGTGAGGTTGCAGGCCGCCCCGTCCAGGGACGCCGCCCCGGTGGGGGTCCCGTCGAACTCGAGCCGCCCGTTCATCGTCCAGTTGTCGCGCAGGGTGACCGTCTTGTAAGCGCCGATGGTCATCAGCCCGTCGAAGGTGGCGTCGGCCCACCCGCCGTCGAAGACGATCGAGCCATAGCGCGCATTGACGACGCCGTCCTCGGAGCTGCTCGAGTCGGCCGGGTCCACCACGCCGTCGAGGTCGAACTTCGCGGCGGGGGTGAAGCTGTCGAAGGTCAGTACCCCGTCGGGCTGGATCACGCCGTTGTTGACCAGCGTGCCGTCGATTCTCACGGTGCCCCAGCCTTTGATCTCCGCGTCGTGCTCGTCGTTGTTCCGGGTGGTCGTGGTGCCGCTGAGGATGACGGTGGCGCCTTTCATGCGGAGGATGCCGCCGTCGAGGGTCGTGTCCGTGAACGCAATCCAGTTTGCCCCTGCGGGCGAGACGATGATCTCGCTGGGGGCGGCGTTCAGGCTGGTGATCACGCGGGTGCGCCCCCCCACGGTGATGCCGTGGCCGTCGGTCCTCAGCAAGCTGCCCCCGGAGATGAACAGTTGGCCGGCCGCGGCGTTGGCGGTGAGTCTCACATCGTCGCCGGTGCGGATGTAGACCCAGTCGTCGGCGTGGGGCACCAGCCCCCCCAGCCAGCTCGGGCCGTGGTGCCAGAGCCCGCCCTTGTAGAAGTCCTGGCGGGGCAGGTCGGGGGTGGCGCCGTCGGTGACGGCGGCGGCCATGATGTCCACGGCCGACGGCATGCGCCGGATGTCCCCCACGGCGCCTTCGAAGCGCATCAGCGCCGTATCGGCGGTCAGGTGTCCGCCGCCCAGGCCGGTGTGTTTGAGTGTGACCTGCTGCCCTCCCACCCAAGCGGGGCTGAGTTCGACGGGGTCGTCGGCCACACCCAGCGCGTGCCCGATTTCGTGGATGACCGTGCTGAACAGATCGAGCCGGCCGACAACATTCGGATCACTGCTTCGGCCGCAATACCCTATCTCCATCAACCCGGGCGGGTTGCCTTCGAACCATTTGTCCAGATCGCTCGCGTCGAAGTCACGGGCCAGGAACTGGCCACCATAGCAAACCCAGCGGCCCGAGCTCCACCCCAGATCGAAGGTGTCGAAGTCGAACTCGTCGTGGTTGTAGGGCGTCTGGTCGATGTACCAGGCGTAGTCCGTACTCACGTGGATCTCGCCGCCGCTGTGGTAGGCCACGCGATCATCGCCCACGTCGTCGTCCCACCAGATTTCCAGGTTGTGCACCGTCCCGGGCGATGGCAGGTACCGGTTCCAGTGCCACGCCGCCGCATCGGCCACCGCCCGGAGATCATCCCCGCTGAGATCCCAGTCCGGGTTCATGCCTTCGTTCAGGGTGTTCACGGTGATGTTGACCGCCCCGGCCGGCGGCGCAAGGGCCGCCAGGCACGCCACCACAGCCAACACCCGTCCAAGCCGATTCGCCCGAGCAGAAGACCTGATGAAACGCATAGCACGTATCTCCTTACTTGTGCATGGCAGCCACTTGCACAATCACGCACGACCACTCCTCTCAGCCGGCACGTCCGCCGCCATGTGCTGATGCACACAGGTCACGGCTTTCGGCGTTTGCGCAGCACGGCCAGGCCGCCGAGGGCCAGGAGCGACACCGCGGCGGGTTCGGGGATAAAGGTCGCGTAGCCGATCATCGGGTCAATCTTGACGAACGCTAGATTGAGGTCATCGAAGTCGTTCACAGTCACGCCGGGGCCAGTGCCCAGCTTGTACATCTGGCGGAATTGGTATATTTCACCCACCTGCACGTTGGCCGCATTGAGATCGACGATAAGCGCGAAGCCCTGGTTGTACTCTATGATCGTCTCGAAGAATGTCGGCCCGGGGGGCTGGCCGTATGTATCGGCGAAGCTGTCGCCGTAGAGGAAACTCGGCTGTTCGCTGTAGTCGCCGCCGTTGAACCAGCCTTGCATGAGCAGCCGGATGGGGTTTCCGCCCCCGGTGCTGGGAGGCAGGCCCGAGTCGTTCATGAACCCGGTGGAGGAGCCCGGCGCAACGGCATAGATCGCGTAGTTCTCGTTGCCGCGCACCCGCGAGGCTGTGGCCTCCGCCGTGGCGGTGTTGCCGGCTTCTTTGTCAATGTACAGGTAGGCGGTCTGCTTGGTCCACCACAGGGCATCGCCGGCGACCACGTACGAGGGGCTGCCGAGCTGGCCGGCGTATTGCGCGAGAGCCGCAGCCTCGAAGGTCGTTACTATGCCGCCCCACCCCGCCCAACCCGGGGCGTCCGGAACGTTTTCGGCAGCGATGATGATGGGTCCGCCCGAGGTCTGGCCGGGGATGAGACGGCCTTGATCCGTTACTACGGTACCATCCCACTTCGTGAGTTCTGTAGACATGTTGACGGTTTCCGATGCCGCCTGACTTGGCGTGGCCAACACCACGCCGCACAGCAAGGTCATGATCCCCAACGCCGAAACAAGCCTCGTGCCTTTCCTCATGGTTACCTCCCTTCGCAGTCTGAGCGGATCAGAGCAGTTAGTTAGAGAGCAGTTGAGCAGTCAAGTCAGAATAGACATACCACCTGACGCCGGTCTTGTCAAGGACTATTCTCGACGGATGAGAGTCTTACTTGTCGCGAACCGGATCACCTTGCCCCCATTCGCCTTTTGCCAACGCCCCCGACCACGGCGTCAGTTGCGTTCTTCGACGGATTCTCAAGCTCGTCCGTGACCGCCTCCAGCGGAAGGCAGCAGCCTTGTGGAGCGTCAGATAGGCCTATGTACACGGTCTTCCCGTTGGGCATGCTATCGGTACCGACGATGTTGCCGCCCTGTAGTTCCCCGGTAACCCTAAGGAGAACGCCCCGACCTGCGAAGGGCCGGGGCGTTGGGTGCGTGTGGTTGTATGTCAGCCGTCTAGCCGCGTCTGCGTCTGCGGACGTACCCGCCGAGGCCGGTAAGGCTCAACCCGACGGCCAGCATTGTCATCGGCTCGGGGATGGGGGTGACCTGCAACTGGAAGTTATCGAGACGGGCGAAGCCGTCAGCGCCACCTCCGCCATCCTGCGTATCGATGGACACGAACAGCAGCTTTCCGGCCTCCGCCGCCGTGGCCGTGGCGCTGCCCGTCACGGATTCATAGGTTGAGTTGACCGTCGACGTCCCGGACAGCAGGGTGGCGAACGTCGTTGGCGTGCCGCTGATGAGGTCGTCATCGGTGGTGAACAGCTTGATGGCGATCTGGTCACCGCCGTCAGTCCACTGCCAGGCGTCCCGCCAGACGTAGCTGACCTCGAAAAAGTCACCGGCGGCAATCGTATGCCCGGTATCCTGCGCCGCGGCCGTCCTGACAGGTGATTCGGCGACGATGTGGTTCCGCGTGCTGTCGTAGTGGAGATCGGTCCCCGTGGCTTCCTGGGTCTGGTCGCCGGTTCCGATGTTCTGCCAGTCCGGCGTCTCCGCGTAGGATCTCCTGTTGGTAGCGGACGTGTCGTCATTGAAGTCGCCGTTGCGGACGCCCGGGCCGATGATGATACCGGCCTGCGCGGGTGGGCCGGAGGCGATGTCAAACGTGACGTCGTTCAAGTAGACGCCTTGGCCCTCCCATTGGTCGGGGTCAACTCCAAGCTCGAAGCTGTCGATCGTGGCCGTGGAAAGGATCGAGTTGGTGCCTGAGACGCTGCTGTCGCCGTCAGTCCAGGTGATGTCAACGCTGCCGGTGCTGTCGACGGACAGCTCAACGCTCCAGACATTGGCGGACGTGGAGTTCCAGGGATTGACGCTGGCGGTGTGAGGAGTCAAGCTTCCCAGGCCCACCGTACCGCTCGCGCCGTGAGTGGTTATATTGCCGTCGTCAACCGTCATCCGCAGAAGCTCGGTCGTGCCGGCATAGAGGTGGTAGTAATGGAGGTTCCTTTCATACCCCGTGCCCTTCAGGGCCGCTGTCTCGAAGGTGATCTCCAGGTCCCCGCTTGCCAGGTCGACGTCGACGTCAACCGGGGTATCCAGATCAATGCGGGCTGCCCGCTGCACGCCGACATTGACATCGGCATGCGTGCTGAGGAAGGCCCGGTCGCCCTGTCCACCGCCGTCGCTGGCGATGGTGTGAGTGAAATTGGGATCGGTGCTCAGGGTCCACGTGCCGCCGGTCGTGGCGGCGTCCAGGGCGGCTTCCGTGGTCGCACCTGGCGTCATCGCATCGAAATCAACTTCGAAGATCGTCGCCCCCTCGGTGACACCGGCGCTTGCAGCAAGGAGGCCGGCTACTGACACTGCACACAGAAACGCCTTCATCGTTCTACTCCTCTTCCAGGTAGCCGGTGACCGTAGCACCGATGCACCGGGATACCCGCAGTGGTTCAGGCGAGACCTCCGGTTTTCAAACGGACCTCGCTCGCCTCGTGCTTTCGCCGGCGCTCCGGGCAGACCGCCAGCATGAAGAATCCTATACGACACGACGGACGCTGTCCAGAACAAAATGGCTCAGACTGACGGTCTTTTTCGGACAGGTCACGGGGCAGGATCGGACTGGCGAGCAGAGACTGTGCGTGACGATGAACGGGGTAGTCCGCCCGGTAGCTTCGTGGCGCGTCAGATCGGCCTGCGTACACGGTCTTCCCGTTGCGCATGCTATCGGTACCGACGATGTTGCCGCCTGGCAGTCCAAGGCAAACAC
>CAYOGX010000269.1:0-6378 GCA_964403235.1 uncultured Planctomycetales bacterium
TCGGCGGCACGGTCGACGACAACCTGTTTCAGATCCCGGAACTGGTTGCGCATCTCGACCTGCTCGCGTCCGTCGGCGGGAACTACGTCCGCAACACGATGTCGGCCCGCGATCCGGGGAACGTCCAGCCGTTCGCCAAGACCGGCAGCGGGGACAAGTACGACCTCAACGTGGTCAACGAAGAATACTGGCGGCGGTTCGAAACGCTGCTGGCCGAGACCGCCAAACGCGACATCATCGTCCAGATCGAGATCTGGGCCACGTTCGACTACTACCGCGACCTGTGGGCCCGCTCGCCGTTCAATCCGAACAACAACATAAACTACACGGCCAAGCAGTCCGGCCTGCCGCTGGCCGTCAACTCGCATCCGGTCAAGGCCCGAAACGACTTCTTCCGGTCCGCGCCCGGCGCTAAGGACCTCGGTGTCGTCCGCGCGTACCAGGAGAAGTTCGTCGCCAAGATCCTTCAGCACAGCCTCAAGTACGACCATGTGCTCTACTGCATGGACAACGAGACCGCCGTCACGCCGAAATGGGGCGCGTACTGGGCCGATTTCATTCGTCGTACCGCCAAGAAGGGTGTCAGGCAGGTCGAGCTGACCGAGATGTGGGACCCGTGGGACGTCAACCATCCCAAGCACAACGCCACCGTCGATCATCCCGAGACATACACGTTTATCGACGTCTCCCAGAACAACCACAGAAAGGGCCAAGCACACTACGACAACCCGCAACGCATCCGCCGGCGGATCAAGGGCCGTCCCCGCCCGATCAACAACGTGAAGATCTATGGCGCAGACGGCGGGCGGTTCGGCAACACGCGCGACGGCGTCGAGCGATTCTGGCGGAACGTCTTCGGCGGATTGGCGTCGGCCCGGTTTCATCGCCCCCCAAGCGGCATCGGGCTGACCAAGACCGCGCAACGCATGATCCGGTCCGCCCGCCAGGTGACCGACGCGCTCGACATTTTCGCCTGCCATCCCCGCAACGACCTGCTGACCGACCGCCAGGACAACGAAACGTACTGCCTGGCCAATCCCCCCCGCGAATACGCCGTCTACTTCCCAGCCGCGGGGGACGTTGTGCTCGACACGAAATCGTCCCCCCGTCCGCGCAGGCTGCGGTGGTTCGACATCGACGCCGGCACGTGGCGCCCCGCGCAGCAGGTCGCCAACGAGAAGATCTCGCTACAAACGCCGGGGCCGGGCCAGTGGGCCGCCGTCATCACGTCACGCAAGTAGGGTCTACCGTGCGGACCATAAGGGCATCGGGCACCGCCACGGCCAAACGCCGCCTCGCTCCTCGGCGTCGCTTGACCGTGCCACCCATTCGGACGTGAAACTTTCTTACCGAAAGCGGCATTAACGACGCAGGGCTGCGATGACCTTGTGGTTGGCCTTGGGGAACGCGTACTGATCCAACTCGTCCAGCCGGATCCACTTGAAATCGGCGCAGCCGATCGGCCTGGGCCTGCCCGAAACGTGGTCACATTCGAACGCGTGCAACGTGATCCGGAAATGCGTGTAGGCGTGCTTGACGGTGGTCAGCAGGCGGCGGACCTTGACCCTGACGCCCAGCTCTTCGCGGACCTCGCGGACCACACAGCGCTCGAGCGACTCGTTCGCCCGGGGTTTGCCTCCGGGGAACTCCCACAGTCCTCCGAGCAGGCCCTCGGGCTTTCGCTGGTCGATCAAGATGCGATTGCGCTTCCAGACCACGCCGACGGCTACGTCATAGTGCGGCAGAGGGGCGCGCTTGACCTTGATCGGGAGGTCGGCTTGCTCGTTGCGCGCCCAGGCCTGGCAGAGCGCTTTGAGCGGGCAGACCAGGCACCGCGGCTCGCGAGGGATGCAGACCGTCGCGCCCAGGTCCATCAGCGCCTGATTGAACAGGCTGGCCCTGCCAGCGGGGATCAGTCGTCGGGCCAGTGACCACAGCTTGCGAACGACCTTCGTGTCCTTGGGGTTTTCGCGAACGCGAAACAGCCGGCACAACACCCGCGTGACGTTCCCGTCGAGGACCGGCTCGTCCAGGCCGAAGGCGATGCTGGCGATCGCACCGGCCGTATACGGGCCGATGCCGGGCAGGCCGAGCAGCTCGCGCACGGTTCGCGGCAGCGTCCCCTGGAAATCGGTCACCACCTGCCTGGCCGCCCGGTGCAGGTTTCGCGCACGACCGTAGTACCCCAATCCCTCCCAGACCTTGAGTACGGAATCGAGCGGCGCGTCGGCCAGGGCCTGGACGTTCGGAAATGCATCGAGAAATCGTTCGTAGTAGGGCACGACGGTGGCGACCTGCGTCTGCTGGAGCATGATCTCCGAGACCCAGATCGCATACGGATCGCGCGTACCGCGCCAGGGCAGATCACGCTGCTGTCGCCGGTACCAGCGTAGCAGCGCGGGCTTGAGGGCCTCGATGCGCTCTTGTCGGTTCATCACGAGGCGTACGTCTCCGGAGGCAGCCGGCCGAAGACGTCCAGATGGCGGTCGGAGGCCATGGCCAACTCGAGCGTCGCCAGTTGTGCGCGGTCGAGCTGATCGCGGACCTCCTCGGGCGTGTAGGACGCCAACAAAGATCGGTAATACTCCTCCTGTAAGAGCGGCGACGCGTCGTCGGCGTATTGCTCGACGATCTCGCGAGCGCGCTGGGGGCTTGGCGGCCGGGCCAGGTCGCGCAGGAAGATGACCGCACCGGGTCTGGCCAGGCGCTTGACCTCGGCCCAGAGCGCGTCCACCTCGTTGATGTGGTGCAGGATGCTATTGGAGAAGACCACGTCAAACGCCGCCGACGGCAAGGCGGCGGCCTTGGCGTCGGCCAGGACGAGCTCGATGGATCCCGACAGCCCCGCGCGGTCGACGTCCCGCCGCGCGATGTCGAGCATCGGCTGGGACGCGTCGACGGCCGTCACACGCCATCCCGGCCGGGCCTGAACCACACGGATCGGGATGTCCGCCGGCCCGGTGCCCAGATCCACAGCCCGGGCGGACGCCATCGGACCGGCGAGTTCCAACAGCCGCTCGACGAAGCGCTGATTGACGTCGGCGAAGTCAGCCCGCGCATAGGCGTCCGCCTCCTCGACGAGGTCCATGTACTCGGGTTCCGGTTGTCGGGGCATCGCCGGGCTCATGTATACGATCTCGCTGGCTCAGGCCGGGGCCGATTATAGCGTCGCGACCGCCGCCGTGCGGACCGATCCGGCGAACACGAACCCAATGGGAATCCCCCGTGAATCCGGGAGTCAACCGACCGTCTCGATCATCTCGTCCGACAGGCGCCCGTCGATGATCTTCGCCACGGGACCCGTCATCCGCACGTCGAACGCGTCGCTGACCTCGATCTCGAGCGACCCCCCGGGCATGTGGACGGTGACCGACGGGCCGACCAGGTCCAAGCGCCGTAGCACCGCCGCGGCCGCACAACTGCTGCTGCCCGACGCGAGCGTGTAACCCGCCCCACGCTCCCAGATCTCCATCTTGATGCTCCGGCGGTCGAGGACCTGCACGAACTGGACGTTTGTGCGGTTGGGAAACCGCGGATCGTTCTCGATGGCCGGGCCCAGCGCCTTCGCCTCCGCCGCCGAGACGGCCTCACGCAGGAGGACACAATGCGGGTTCCCGATCGTCGCCGCCGAGAACACCAGCGATTGGCCGTGGACCTCCATGGTCTCGTTGAGCACGTCTCTGGGCGGACCAGCGACGGGGATCCGGTCGCTCTCGAAGCTCACCCGGCCCATGTCGACAGTCACTTGCGATCCGTCGTCCTTCACGCGGCAGGTGACGCGGCCGCCGACCGTATCGACGCAGAACGGCTCGCCGTGAACCGCCCCCTGATCCCACAGATACCTTGCGAAGATCCTCAGACCGTTCCCGCTCTTCTCTGCCTCGGTCCCGTCGGGATTGAAGATCCTCAGCGCAAAGCACCCGTCGGGCGTCTCGCTCCCGCGAACGAGCAGGCCGTCCGACCCGACACCAAAACGCCGGTCGCAGATCCGCCGGATCAGCACCGCCGGGGGCGCCGCGCCGCTCTCGGGCGCTTCGATCACCAGGTAGTCGTTACCGAGCGCGTGATACTTGGCGAATCGCATGGCACCACCATGTCCCGCCCAGCATCGGCAAGTGGGGTCAGCTCTCCGCCCCTGTTCGTTCGTACACGATCACGGCGGCGCCGGGTCGGCCGTGCATGGGGATACGAACGCCCTCGTGTCTCATCTGCTCGCCGGTCATCTCCCACGTTTGGTCCGTCCCGAGCAGGCGGAGCCGATAGCGCAACGTCGGGTCGACCGCCCTGAGCGACCAGCGCCCTACCTCGAACCGGCTGGATCGCCGGCGGAACATCAGGACCACGCCGCTGCCCGCCTCCGGACGGTCGAACTGCCAGCCCACCCACCCGTCGTCGTCGAACCGGTACGGCGTGAGCGGATAGTAGTCGCCGTAGAAGTTGGGCACGACCATCCGACGCAGGCGGAACAGCTCGCGGATGGCCTCGTAGTCGTTGTCCTTCGCGCGCATGTCGAAGGGGAAGTTGTTGCTCGGATAGCACGTGCTCCAGAACGCGTACAGGTCGATCGAGCCGGCTCCGGCCCCGTAGTAGCCGGCCGACGAGGCCAGATTGCCCGCCCCGTAGAACGGCAGCCAGAACGATAGCCCATACGTCTGCGACTGGTTGCCGACCGGCTCGTAACCGTAATCGCTCCGCCACAGCGGCACGGCGCGGCGGAGCGTCTCGAGATCCAGCCGCCGACCACCCGACGCGCACGTGTCGATCAGCATGTTCGGGTGACGGCGGATCAGCTCGTCCCAATAGGCCAGGTAACCCGTGACGTGCTTGATCTCGGTGATCCCCTGCCGGTCCTCCGCGTCGTTCGCCCGCCACAGATTCAACGGGTCCATATTGAAGTCCTGCCGATACAGATCGATGCCCTGCTCGGTCAGGAGTTTGTCGACGTGGTCGGTCAGCCAGGCGCGGGCGTCGGGATGGCCCAGGTTCAGCAGCCCGCCCTTGGCCCCGCCGAGAATCCATTCGGGATGATGCTGCGTCAGCCACGTGTCCGCGGCCACGCGCTCCGGCTCGAACCAGACGAGGATCTTGATCCCCTTGGCGTGCGCGTGGTCGCTGATCGGCTTGAACCCCTTGGGGAATCGCTTGGGATCGACCTCCCACGTGCCGACGTGCGGCCAACCCCGCTCGTGCCCGTTGACGTACCACCCCGCGTCCATCCACCAGTAGTCGATCTTCAGGTCCTCGGCCAGGTACCGGTCGATGAACATGATCTGGTTCTGTTCCGTGGCGTTCTGCATCTCGTGGTAGACACGATAGCTGGAGCCGAGCGCGATGGGCGGGGGCAGCTTGCCGCCGGGCTTGGGCATGCTGTGGGTCATCATCCATCGCCGCCAGACGTTCTGTGCGTCGGTCCATTGGCCCTTCCATAACTGCACCGCGACCAGCGGCGTGCGGATCTGCTCGCCGGGGTGCAGCTTGAGGTGCGTCTGCGCCTGGCCCGCCCGAACGTTCAGGCCAAGCTTGCCGTCCCGCGTAAACGCCGCCGCCCACTGCCCGGGCCAGCCGACTGCGAGGATCACCCCTTCGCTCAGCCACTCCAGGTTCAAGTACGGGAACTGACCGTTGGTCGGCCGACCGCCCGTCGGCGCGAGCTCCAGCTTCCTGTTCTCCAGCAGGACCTCGGTCAGCGGCTCGTAGCTGTTCGGCTTGCAGAAATCGCCCCGATGGTGGTGCAGCGTGAACTCCCCCATGGGCGGATGCGGGAACGGGTATCGCTGGAACGTCGCGTCCAGCGCGTGAATGTCGGCCAGGATCGGCATGTCCTTCGAGCCGGTGTTGGCGAAGTACACCGTCCACTCCACCGTCGGGAAATCGAGGTACTGCACAGCCACGCAACGGACCTCCAGACCGGTCTTGGGGTCCGTGTACTTCAGCGTGACCTGACTGCGTGCGTCGTCGAGCCGACGCCGGTCGCACTCGGCCCGCCAGGTTCCGAGCAGCTCCGCGGACGGTTTGCCGTCGTAGATGAACGAGAACGGCACGCCCTTGTCGTACGGGAGACCGTCCTGCCCTTTCAGGATCGGCAGGTCGCCGAGCCACATCGTGCGACCGTCCTGCAACGTCACGTTGGCCTCGGCCCAGTCGGCCGTGTCGCAGGCGATGCCGTCGCCCGCGTCCTCCACGGCGATGACGAACTCGCGCGCGCCGCCGAGATCCACGTTGACGTCGACCCCGCCCATGCCCTCGCGTAGCACGCCGGAACGAAACCGCTCCTTCTCGCCCACCACGACACCAAAGACGATGCTGCCCTTGCCGCCGGCCGTGAAGCGGTTGGTGTCCACACCGACGACGGCCGAGAAGGTCTTGCCCGGCGCGCCC
>CAYOGX010000270.1:0-6368 GCA_964403235.1 uncultured Planctomycetales bacterium
ATTGTTGTCAACATCCTGAACGACCGCGGGAATCAGGCCGTTGGCGTCGTATTTCAATTGGTCCAATGCGGACATCGGCAGCACTCCGTGGACGGTCCCCATACCGCGTGCCCGTGGCCGCCGGTGGGGCGCCTGCCGGACGGCGACCGAACCGGTTTACTTCCCGGCGACGATGGCGAGTGCCTCGGCCAGATCAAACTGGCCTTCATAAATGGCCCGCCCCACGATCATGCCGGCCAGGGGCATCTCGGTCAGCCGACGGACGTCTTCCAGATCGGTCACCCCACCGGATGCGATGACGGGCACCTTGCTGGCGTGGGCGACCTCGCCGATCGCGTCGAAGTTCGGGCCCAGCAGCATGCCGTCGCGCGCGATGTCGGTGTAGACAATCGCGCCCAACGGCCAGTCGGCCACACGCTCGGCGATCTGCCGGGCCGACTGGTCGGTCTGTTCGGTCCAGCCCTCGACGGCCAAACGGCCCTCGCGGGCGTCCAGCCCCAGCGCGATCCGCCCGCGGTGCTCGGGCCTGTGCACCAGCGATTCAAACCACGCCCAGTCCCGCAACGCCTGCGTCCCGATCACCACCCGGGCCACGCCCACCGACAGCAGCGCCTCCACCGTTGCGTCGTCCCGGACCCCGCCGCCCACCTCGACCTCGAGCCCGGTGCCGGTCACGACCCCTTTGATCGTGTCGAGATTGCACGGCCGGCCCTCACGGGCGCCGTCCAGGTCGACCATGTGCAGCCACCGCGCGCCGGTCCGTTCGAACGACCGCGCTTGTTGTACCGGGTCCAGGTCGTAGTCGATCTGGCGGTCGTAGTCGCCCTGCAACAGACGAACGCACTTGCCTGACCGTAGGTCGATCGCGGGGATGACGTCCATGCCGTGAATCACGAAACCGCTTTTACAGTCTGCTGAAGTTCTCTAGGATCTTCAGCCCGCACCTCTGCGACTTCTCCGGGTGGAACTGCGTGGCGAACACGTTGTCCCGCCAGATCATCGCCACGAAGTCCACGCCGTACTCCGACCACGCCACGTTCAGGTCGGCCTCGATGGGCTGGACGTGGTAGGAATGGACGAAGTAGAAATACGACCCCGGCTCCAGCCCGGCCAACAACGGGCAAGGGGTGGTCCAGCGGAGCCGGTTCCAACCCATGTGCGGCACCTTCAGGTCGCGGGCGGCCGGCAGGTCCACGAAGTCGAACCGCACGACCTTGCCCGGTACGGCCCCTAGCCCAGCGTGCTCCCCGTGCTCGTAGCTGACGTCGAACAACAGTTGCAGCCCCAGACAGATGCCCAGGAACGGCCGGCCCGACTCGATGGCCTCCAGAACGGGTTGGACCAGCCCCTGCTCGCGCATGTGAGCGATGGCGTCGGCGAACGCGCCCACGCCAGGCAGGACGACCTTGGCGGCCCGCTCGATCTGTTCGGCGTTGGTGACGACCTGCGCGTCGACACCGACACGCTCGAACCCCTTCTGAACGCTTCGGAGGTTCCCCATACCATAGTCGACGATGGCGATCACTTGGCGCCCACTGCGACGGGAACGTTGGCCCGGCCTGATCGAGGTTATCGACTCGGTTTGGGCCCGGCGTAGATCTCGACGCGCCGGTTCTTGGCCTTGTCCGCTTTGGTCCTGTTCGGCCCCAACGGGTCATGCTCGCCGGCGCCCGCCGGCAGGATATGCGTCTTGCGCACCCCCTTGCTGGCCAGGTAGCGCGCGACCGCCATCGCCCGCTGGCAACTGAGCTCGAGGTTGTCCTTCCACTTGGTTCGCCGGATCGGGTCGCTGTCGGTGTGCCCGATCACGTAAACGTGCCGACCGGCGAACTCCCCCTTGATCGTCGCCGCGATGGCGTCGGCCTGCGCCTTCGCCTTGGCCGACAGCTCCGGCCGACTCACCCGACCCAGATCCACTGCGCTGAGCGCGCCGACGAACGCGAACGCCGGCGCCGGCGCGGGCGGGGGCGGCGCCTGCTTGGCCTCGGCCAGGGCGCTTTGCAGCGAGGCGTTGCTCTGCTTCAGCTCCGCGGCCTCCGCCTGGGCGGCGTCTCGCTCCTCACTCGCCTCGAGCAACTGGTCCCCCAGGGCCTTCTTCTCCTCCTGCAACTGGGCGATCTGCTGCTTGGGATCGGGACCGCACCCCGTCGACAACAACACACCGCAGCAGAACGTCACGCTGAACGCTCCAACGATCGTCCGACGCATGAGCTGTACCTCCCGTTGACTGCCTCACCTCGTTCGAGCAAGCTTGCCCCCCCGACCGTATCATCCATTTGACCCTATCCTGGCGGCGCGTCAACGCTCGTCTGGCGCGTCACCGGGTTGATTGATCGAACGCTGGATCTTCTCGTCGATGCGGCTCTCCCGCTTGTCGAGCTCCTCGGCCAGTCGGCGCTGCTCGTCCATCTTGGCCTCCAACGCCCTGGCGCGGCGGACCTCGCGGAGGTCACGAAGGACCCTGCGGACACGCCCCAGGATCCAGATAATCACCACCGCCGACGCCCCGCTGACCAGCATCACCCACAGGACGTTGGTCTCGGGGAAGCTGTGGAACAGCCACACATCGACCTTGTGGTTCCGGTTCTTGACGATCACGAGCAGCAGCGCCACCGCGATCAGAACCATCACCGAGAGCTTAGCGTACGTCTTGATCTGTTTGAATGCAAGTCCCATTGGTCCAAATGCCCTGCGAAATGGCGTCCTCGCCGACGTCGATTGCGCCCGGCCCGCAATCCGTGCCCTCAGGCGGGCCCGGCGAGGGACCACCTCACCGGGACGGGCCGCCGAACGCCCACGCCCACACTTCCAGCATTGTACCGACTCGGTCGGCAATAGGCGCGTAGGCAGCCATCCCCCCGACCACGCCCAGGCCCAGCCACGGACCAAACCATACCGCCCGGCTCCGCTTGCGTGCCAGCCAGATCAGCACGGCCACCACCGCCAGCGGACACGCCAGGAAGAACCCAATCGCCACCACGGGCCAGCCTGCCACCGCACCCGCGGCCGCCATCAGGTGCACGTCACCCAGACCGAACGCCTCCTTGCCCAGCGCCAGCGTGAACACGATCCGGACCGCCCAACCAATCGCGCCGGCCACGATGAACCCCGCCAAACCCGTGGTAACGCCCAGGACCGGCCGCCATGTGGACCCCGCGCCACCCGGATCGCCGCCCAACGGCGCCCACGCCAGGGCCCGTTCCCAGAGACTGCCGACTGTCGGCCAATAGGATACCACCAGTGCCCCTCCAGTACCCAATAGAATCGCCGGCAGCAGCCAGGCCAACTCCCTGGCCGATTGCCCCCGCGCCTGCGACCGTTCTTCGTGAATGGCCTCGACGATGTCGGCCTCGGCCTCGGTGGGCGCCATGCCCGCCCCGACCAGCACGGCGAAACAGGCAACCAACACCAACCCCGCTCGCATCGCGAACGCATGGGCGTCCGCCAGCCGATCGGCGTCAATGACCAGCAGGACCAGCCAGCATACGATCACGATGACCATTAGCCATGCGAGACTGACCGGCGATGAACGTGCTTGCCGGCCGGCGGTCGCCCCCCCCCGCGGCGCTTCGGACACCTCCTGGTGCGCGTTCTCGTCGGGCTCGGCCCGTCGCCACAACAGGGCTGCGACGATCAACCCGACCGTCGCCGCCAACGCCCCCGCGGCCGTCGGTGCCCAGGGTCGCGGAAACGCGGCGCTGGTCCCCGGCGTCCACAGCCCGTGCGCGATCACGCCGATACTGACGACCCCGTACGTGATCGTGACATCGATCCAGTAGCCCTCAATGTCGATCGCGGACGTGACCACCAACGCCCCCAGCAACACCAGGTGTGCCAGGAACACCGGCCAGTCGGTCCCCAGGGCCGTGAACTCCGCGCGGGCCGGGCCCAGAAAGAACGTGTCGTACGCCAGAACGAACAGCAGGACCGTCAGGCCCTCGACCAGCGGGTACCGGATCGAGATGGGCATGCCGCATCGGCGGCATCGGCCCGCGAGCATCAGATAGCTGAGGACCGGGACGTTGTCGTACCAGGCGATGGTCTGCTCACACCCGGGGCAGAACGAACGTGCCGGTCGGCGGACCGACAGGCCCCGCGCGAATCGGTAGATCACCACGTTCAGGAAGCTGCCGACGCACGCGGCCACCAGGGCCACCGCCACCAGCCAGAACCACTGCAATGGGATCAAGTCGTCTGCACCTTCATGTCGGGACGGATCGGCCAATACCTGCGGTCAATCTATCGCTCGGCGGGGGCCAGTCAAGCAAAAACGACGGCGGCGCGGCCTTGCATCTCCAAGGCGTCTCGCTATGGTTGCTCCCGGCGCGCCCCTGGCGGGTGTGTGATTGCTTAGCGGGGCCGCGTGCGGCCCCTCCCCGCCGCCCGACGCAGTCGGCCGCGACGGGGCTAAACGAAACGCGCTTGACGCGTATAGCTTGGGAGCGACGGATCTCATGGCAGACAAGGTCAAAATCGGCATGATCGGCGTTGGACAGATCGGCAAGATCCACCTGGGCCACTACGACAAGATCCCCGAAGCCGACATCGTCGCGCTCTGCGACATCAACAGGCAAGAGGTCGAGCGCGTCGCCGACGAGCGCGCCATCCCGGTCGTCCTGACCAACTATCACGAGCTGCTGGAGCGCGACGACGTCCAAGCCGTCGACGTCTGCCTGCACAATCGGCTGCACGCCCCCGTCACCATCGACGCCCTGCGGGCGGGCAAGGACGTCTTCTGCGAGAAGCCCATGGCTGCCACGTACGCCGAGGCCAAGCAGATGCACCAGGTCGCCCAGGAGACCGGACAGAGGCTGGCCGTCCAGTTCTATTCGCTGTACGAGCCGTGTACGCGGGCGGCCAAGAAGATGATCGACGAGGGCAAGCTGGGACGCGTCTACTACGCCAAGGCGCGACACTACCGCCGCCGGGGCCGACCCTTCGTCGACGGGTACGGCACGGCCCAGTTCGTCAACAGCAAGACCTCCGCCGGCGGGGCGCTCATCGATATGGGCGTCTACCGGATCGCCCGGATGGTCTACTTGCTCGGCGATCCGGACGTGCTCACCATCTCCGGCAGCACGTTCCAAGAGCTCGACATGTACGAGGGCCGACACGTCAGCAGCGGCTACGACGTCGAGGAGCTCAGCGTCGGGTTCATCCGACTCGCCGGCGGTATCACGTTGTTCGTCGAGGAGGCCTGGGCCGTCCACATGGACGCCGGCGGCGAGGATCAGCTCTTCGGCAGCGCCGGCGGGCTCAGGCTCGAGCCGTTCACCTACTTCAGCACGCAGTCCGACATCGAGTTCGACGGCACCGCCGACCTCGAGGGCGTCGACTGGCGGTGGCATCAGTGCATCCCCGGCACGGGCGACGTCGACAGCGCGCAGCGCCATTGGGTCTCGGCCCTGTTGGGCCGCTGCGAGCTGATCGACTCGGCTGGCGTCGCCCTCAAGACCGCCATGATCTGCGAGGGCATCTACAAATCCCAGAAGCTCGGCCGAGAAGTCACCGCCGCCGAGATCGAAGACGACGCGTAGGGACTATGCGCCGCGCCCAGAAAGCCTCTTCACATCTCGCCAGTCTTCCAGCAGCGATTCGGGCGTGAACTCATAGCCACACTCGGGGCAATGTCCCCCCTCGCGATGTCCGGCCAGCGAGTAGTGGCAGTCGGGGCAGATGAGATGCTTTTCCTGTTCGAGCTGGGCCAAGAACTGTCTCCACCCCCTGATGCCCACATACATCGGGCTAAAGGCAACGAGGAGCCCGGCAAGTCCCACAACAGCCAGGAACGGCCACACGAGCCAGGGCGACAACAGGAAGGACCATCCGTAGGACAGTGCCAATCGACCAATCAGAGCGCCGCTGACGAACAGAATGGCCATCACTAGGACGCCAAGGACGATCGATACGTAGGACCAGGTGTCATAGGCGTCATAGCCCTTCTGGATCCTCTCCTGCGCCTTCCGTCTTCTGGCCCGGTCAGGTACCAGGCGCCTGGTCTGCAGCCAGCGGATCAGGATGAGCATCACTATCAAGCCAGCCAGCGACACGTACAGCAGAAACTGCTTCGGTGTCGGCCAACTCATGATGGTGTGTCCACCTTGCCTGCCATAGTATGCGTGTGTGTACCACTGCGGGTCGGTCCGCCAGGGCTTAGCGTTCGCTTGACCGCAGGCGTCTTATCGCTCCTACTCCGGGTCGCGCCAGTCGTACTTGGCCACGAACGTGTAGAACACCTTCACGTCCGCCCAATCCTGAAGCAACGACTCGGGCGTGAAGTCATACCCGCATTCGGGGCACCTGCCGCCGGTTGCGTGGGCCACCAAGGAGTAGTGACAGTCGGGACAGATCAGATGCTTCTCGCGCTC
>CAYOGX010000271.1:0-6338 GCA_964403235.1 uncultured Planctomycetales bacterium
ACCCACGAATAAGGGATTTGCAATCCCTCGCCTTAGTCCACTTGGCCACGCCGCCACTTGGCTCGGCCGGCTGAGACCGCCAGCCGGGGTCTCCTGACCACTCCATTGCACAAGCTCAGACAATGTTCCTTGACGCAGACCTCATGCTACTTGTCCACATGGTACGCGTCAAGCCCGTTCAAACCGGGCCGACCTTGTGCTACACTCTGTCGTGCGACGGCGTTGCCGAATGCGCAGCCAGCCGTCACGGGTACCGACAAGGACACGAACGACATCCCGGCGGGCGTTGTCCCGCACCATCGGTAGGGCATCCGTCGTCTTGTCAGGAGCGTCGTTCGGCGCACAAGGAGATTGTCATGAGTGACAGGGTGCTGGTGACCACCACCTCGTTCCAGGACACGCCGGGCCAACACCACGACCTGTTGGCGGCCGAGGGCTACGAGCTGGTCCGTGCGCGTGGCCCGCTGGCGGAGGACGAGGTCCACGAGCTCGTGGGGGACGTCGACGGCATCATCTGCGGCGACGACGCGTTCACCCGCAAGGTGCTCGAGAAATGTCTGCCTCGCCTCAGGGTCTTGAGCAAATACGGCATCGGTCTGGACAAGGTCGACGTGCAGGCCGCCACCGAACTGAAGATCCCCGTCTGTTACACGCCCGGCGTGAACCACACGACCGTGGCCGAGCACACCTTCGGCCTGATCCTCTGCCTCATCCGACAGATCGCGCAGCAGAACGCGATCATCAAGGACGGCAAGTGGAAGCGGATGACCGGGCACGAGATGTGGAACAAGACGATGGGCATTCTGGGCATGGGTCGCATCGGCAAGGAGACGGCCAAACGGGCCCGCGCGTTCGGCATGAAGGTGATCGGGTACGACATCTTCTGGGACGATTACTTCGCGGCCGAATACGGCGTGACCAAGTCCGACGGACCCGATGTGGTCCTCCAGGCCGCCGACTTCGTCTCCCTGCACATGAACCTGACCGAGGAGAACCGCAATCTGATCAACGCCAAACGTTTGGCGAAGATGAAGCCGACGGCCATCATCGTCAACACCGCCCGGGGTCCGCTGGTGGACGAGGCCGCCGTGGCCAAGGCGATCCAGGCGGACAAGTTGGGCGGCTACTGCGCCGACGTCTTTCAAGACGAGCCGCCCAAACCGGACAACCCGTTGCTCGGGCTGGACAGGACGATCCTCACGCCGCACATCGGCAGCCGCACGTACGAAAGCGTGGTCCGCCAGGCGACCAAGTGCGTCAAGAACCTGATCGCGGTGTTGAACGGCAGCGAGCCGCTGGCACAGGCGAATCGCGTCTGATACGCATGCCCGTCAGGGCCTGCGCGTCTGGAGATGTCCTCGGTTGCCTTTCACGGCCGGGATGGCCGTGCCACACGGGCCCGGTTCGCGGCGTCTCGGCGAGTCGCGCCTACGCCTACCACTCACCCCTGGCCTTTGCGTCTTCGATGGCCTGCTTGGGGAGCCCCCTCGCCTCGTTGGGATCGAATCGGCCCTGCTTCATGGCCTTTTTGAGTCGCTTGATCATGCCGTCGCGCATCTTGCTGAAGCCGCATTTCTTGCACTCGTCGTAGAACTTGTCGGGAAACGGTCCGCGCCGGCCCTTCGGATACTCCTCCGGTCCGATAATGAACCCGCCGCATCGCTCGCACTTCATGGCCGGGGTGGCTGCAACCTTCCCGCATTGCGTGCACGTGATCGTCGGGCGCTTGCCGCGGTTCTTCCGATACGCCTGGCCGATCTGTTCGCGGGCCTGCTCACCGGGCACGATGAACGAGGCGTTGCAGTTGGTGCAATAGAACAACTGATCGGGCGCCGGCGGCCGTTTCCACTCGCGCCGTGCCCTGGCGGTCTTGCTGGGTGCAGGCTTGGCCGGCTTTGGTGCGTTGGCCGCCGGCGTGGGCCTCTTCGTCTGGCCCACCTTCAGCGGGCCGCGCTTGGCCTGTTGGGGCTTCTTCGACGGGGCTGCCTGGGCGGTCGGCGTCTCGCCTTCTCGCGTCTCGCCCACTCTCAGCGGGCCGCGCGCGGGCCCCGCCGCCTTGGTGGCCGGACTCGCCGGCGCCTGGGTCGTCGTCGGCGCGGGTGGCGTGGCCGGCGGCTTCGGCGCCTTGGCCGGGCCCGACTTGGCGGTCACCTTGGTTTTGGGCTTGGCGGCTGTGGCGGGCGTGGGCTCCTCCTTCCGACAGCCCCCAGCAAAGCACAACCCCACGAATGCCGCAAACCCCATGAATCCCAGACACTTACGCATGACATGCTCTCCGTTTCGGGTCCCGGTCGACCCCCTCACGCTGGTTTGAGATTACCGTCAGGGAGGTCCGACGCTCCACAAAAAGCGACCTTCATTATATCGCCCACCCCCCCGTCAAAGTCAAGTTGAACCCCGCCGCCGCGTTGCGGTGTCGTGCGTCGCACCGGCTCAAGTGCAAGCCCAGATCGCGACTCGAGACGTCGGCCAACCGATTGCGGGCGATACCCCGCCGGGGGTAGACTCCAGGTCAATGAAACGCACGCATCCACGGCGATGGGCGACGAGCGCTTCCGGCGTGTCGGTCCTATCATTGCTGCTGGGCCTGCTGGTGGGGGATGGGGCATCGGCCTCGATGCGCGAACGGATCGAGGCCGACTGGCAACGCCAGGATCAGCGCCGAATGGCGCAGATCCGCGAGCCGGGGTGGGTCCGCTTCGTCGAGACGACGCTTCAGTGGCCGGGGGTCAAGCCGGATGACCGACTACGCGTGCCGAAGCTCCCGGCGCCGAAGCTCGACGGGCGCCTCGACGAGGGGTGTTGGCGGCGGGCGGCCCGCATCCCGGCACGGGGCTCGAATCTGCCGTCGCTGCTGTTGGGACGCGACGACCGGCGGCTCTTCGTCGGGCTGTCGCTCCCGACCCATGCCGAGGTGACCTTCCGCGGCGACCCGACCGCGCTGGACGCGAGCGGCGCGGTCGACGGCGTGAAGAACGGCAAGTACGCCTTCCATACCGCCCACGAGCCGAATCCCTGGTGGCAGGTCGATCTGCGCAAGCGCCAGCCGATCGCCAAGATCGTCGTCTACAATCGTCTCGACTACGCCCCGGGCCTGCACAACGCCGACAACCTGATCGTGCTCACGTCCGACGACGAGAAGCACTGGACCCTGCGCTACGACAACAAGGGCAAGCACTTCGGCGGCGTCGGCAAGGGCAAACCGTTGGTGGTCGACCTCGGCGCCCAACCGCCGCAGGGCGGCGAGCGCCAGGTCAGTGCGCGGTTCGTGCGGCTCCAAGTCCGCAGTGCCGCGCCGATCTTCTTCCATCTCGACGAGGTGGAGATCTACGGGGTGGGCGACCCGACCAAGAACATCGCCCTTCGGTGCCCGGCCAAGCAAAGCAGCTTGAGCATCTGGTCGCGCGGCCGCAATCGCCACGGCGGGCTGCTGACCGTCGGGGACGTCAGGATTGGCCTTCAGGCTGGTGAGTTGGGCGGGGTGACGCTCGGCGGGTCCCCCGCCACCGCGGACCAGGCGCGGGTCCGGCGCGGAGGCGGACGGACCGACGTCGAGATCGTGTTGCCGCTTGAGAAGTTCGCCGACCGGTTCCCGACACAGTTGCTTCACGCCGAAGGTCCGCCGCTCCGGCTGGCGGCCGGCGGTGATTGGCGGTTCGAGTGGCGCGCTACGTCCAAGCTGGGTTACGGCAAGAACCGGTTGACGGTCGAGCTGAAGGCCGACGGACCGCTCGACCCGCCGGTTGAGGTGACCGTCGAGTCGGTCGTGTTTACGCCGATCCGTCCGGAAAGACGGGTCGTTTTCCGGAAACACGTCGCGGCCGCCAGGTCAGTCCCCGTGGCGTTTCAGATTGCTCACGAGGGGCCCGCCGCCGTCATCGTCTCGGCCAAGCAAGGGAAGATCAACTTCCGCAAGGGCCGAACCTTCTTCGTCGCACCCGTCCGGGAGACGTTACAGCGCGCCCGGCGATTGCTGGCGGATTTCCAGATCCCTGCGCCCGACGCGCTCGGCGACCTGGCGGAGCGTGAACGGACCGACGGCGAGAACCCTGACGTCCGTCAGGTGCTCTACCGCCAGGCCCGCTGGCTCGCACGGGACATCGCGTTCAAGGACCCCCGCCTCCGGTTCGACCAGCTGCTGCTGGTCAAGCGGTTCACCCAGGAGACGTATCCCGACGTCTGCCTGAACCACATGCCGTGGACGTCGCGGCCGGGGGGCGACATCTGCATCGTGACGATCGGATCGCATGACGGCGAGCACGAGGTGCGGACTCTCATCAACGGCGCATTGGGGCCTGGGCACGTCCACGGTGCGGACCTCTGGTGGGACGCCGACCGGGTCGTGTTCGGTTACGCCAAGGCCAAGCGCGACCAGCCGCCGGCCGGCTGGCTCGATAGACGCACCAGCTTCGAGCTCCGCCGCAACGAGGAACCCACCCACCTGTTCGAGATCGGCATCGACGGGTCCGGACTTCGGCAACTGACCCGCGGCGAGTGGAGCGACCTGGACCCGACCTATCTGGCCAACGGCGACATTGCCTTCGTGTCGGAACGCTGCGCGTGCTCGCTCCAGTGCAACGAATATGACAAGGACGAAACCTCCTGCAACCTGTACGTCGTGCGGTCGGACGGGAGCGACGTGCGGCATCTCAGCGTGTCGAAGGACGGCGACTACCTCCCGCACGCCTTGAACGACGGCACGATCGGGTACACGCGGTGGGAATATCAGGAACGCGGCTGGGCGCACATCCAGAGCATCTGGACGATCCGGCCCGACGGGACCGGCGCGGACGCCCTGTTCAAGCAGCATCTGAACAACCCTTGGGCGCTGGAGGACGTGCGGTCGATCCCCGGCGGCCGCAAGCTCGTGGCCATCGCCACCGGGCATCACACGCTGGCGGCCGGGCCCGTCGTCGTCATCGATCCCGATCCGGGGTTGAATAACACGCAGGGCATTCGCATCGTCACGCCCGGGGTCCTGCCGCCGGAAGGGGGGATGTCCGGAACGCCCGTCGCCGAGGGTGGCGTGCGCGGGGCGGGCGGCTACTACATGACGCCCTGGGCGCTGTCGGACCGATCGTTCCTCGTCTCATACACGTTCGGCAAGCAGACCGATCCGACGGGCTACGCGATCTACCTGATCGACGTATACGGCACGAAGGAGCTGGTCTACCGCGATCCGAAGATCTCGTGCTTCACGCCGATCCCGCTGCGGCCTCGGCCGCGACCGCCCGTCCTGCCCGACGTGACCGATCGCAGCCAAGGCTACGCCACTTGCGCGGTCGCCAACGTGGGCTACGGGGTGGACGGCGTGTCACCGGAGACGATTCGCTACATCCGCATCTCGAAGCGCGACCAATGGCCCTACTGCAACACCTACGGCGGGCAGCGGTACGAGAAGGACGCCAAGGCGGTCATGGTCAATTGGACGCCCGCCCGGGTGATCGGCACCGTGCCGGTGGAGGCGGACGGGAGCGCGTGTTTCCGCGTGCCCGCCGACACGCCCGTCTACTTCCAGTTGCTCGACGAGGACCACATGGAACTCCGCCGGATGCGGTCGTTCATCAGCTTCCAGCCGGGCGAGGTCCGCGGGTGCGTCGGGTGCCACGAGACGCGCGCCGAGGCGCCCGTCGCCCGCGCTGTGCCGCTGGCGCTGCGGCGCGAACCGCGGATCCCCATCCCGCCGCCGTGGGGCGATCGGGCAATCAGCTTCCTCCGCGACGTCCAGCCCGTGCTCGATCAACACTGCGTGCGATGTCACAGCGGACTGAAGCCGGACGGTGGGTTGGATTTCTCGGGGGGACTGACGGTCAGCTACAATCGCGCGTACGACACGATCCTCGCCCACGGCCTGGTCGCCCGCTCGAACGTGGGCGACGACGCGAAGATCACGCCGCCGCTGGCGTTCGGGTCGCGCAAGAGCAAGCTGATCGCGGTCCTACGCGGGCCCCAACACGCCAAGCGAGCGGCCCTCGGCCGAAACGACTGGCTCCGGCTGGTCACGTGGATCGACGCCAACGCGCCGTATCACGACGGTTTCATCAACAAGCGCCCGGCGCGGCCGCCGTACGACCTGCCGGCCGATCGTGCGCTGACCGAGAAGCTTGCCGCCGTTCACGCCAAGCGGTGTAAGACCTGCCACCCACCGGCCGACGTCACCCGCTGCGACTGGATCGACATCCGTCGACCGCAGCGGAGTCTCTTCTTGACCGCGCCGCTGGCGAAAGCCGCCGCGGGCACCGCCCGCTGCAAGCAGGTCGTCTACGCGGACCAGGCCGACCCCGACTACCAGACCGTCCTGAAAACCGTCGAAGCCGCCGCCACACGGGCCTGGGACC
>CAYOGX010000272.1:0-6334 GCA_964403235.1 uncultured Planctomycetales bacterium
GGGCGTGACGGCCGCCCGGGCGTTTTCAGCGAAGCGCGATCGTCAGGCCGTCCAACAGGCCGTCGAGTGGCTGATGCAACGCGACCAGGACGCGATCAAGGCCGAGCTGGCGACGCTGTCGACCCGGGCTGACAAGCTCGCCAAGACCCGACCGGGCCAGGCACTGACCCTCTACCGACGCATCGCCGGTAGCGGCTTGAAGAACGACCAGGTTCGTCAAGCCCAACAGGCCGTGCGCGAGCTGCTCAAGGAGTACCAGGTCGTCAAGAGACAGCTCGACGACCGCAGGACCGACGGCGGCACGGAGGAGGTGATCGCGCAGTTCAGGGTCGCCCAGAGGTTCCAGGGAACGCCGGAAGGCAACGAGCTACTGCATGTGCTTCAAGTAAGTCTAGAGGCAGAATAGCCCTCGTGACGGAGCACTCCCCGGATTCGGATCGTTCCCCGCGCGGCAATCAACGCCCGCCGCGGCGCGCGGTGGGCACGACGACGGCGGCCATGCTGGCGGCGGTGGCGTCGGTGACCGCGGGCATGTTCGCCGCGGCATTCGATCCGGCAGCCGACGCGGTTGCCTGGATGCTCGCAACGCCGCTCATGCTGGGGGTGGCGTGGGCCTACCTGTATCTCGCCCGTCGCGGTGACGTCACATTCGGTCCCACCTTGCTCGCGTTGGGGTTGGGCGTGCTGGTAGGCGCAGGATTGTGCCTGGGACATGCTGCGTTTTTCTACCGGGCGACGGGTCTGTGGTGCGCTTTGGGAAAGTCGGCCGCAGGCGTGGACGCCTGGATGGTCATCAAGGGCGTGATCGCCGAGGCCCTGCCCCACTGGGCGGCCGCGATCGTCGCGGCGGTCCTGCTGGTGCGAGGGGAAGGGCGGTTGGTCCTGCTGACTGGCGGTCTGTTCGCGGGCGGCGTGGCGGGACTGGTGCGGGTGGGGTGGGTCGGTCCGGTGGACGGCACAGCCGTCGGTATCATCGCCGGATACGCGGCCGCCTACGCGATGTTGTTGCCGCTGTTGGCCTGGCTGGGTGATCAGTTGCACCCGCTGACCGATCGTGCGCCGCGACGGGTCTGGCCGGTAATCGCTTGCGTGTGGACGGTGCCACTCGTCGTGCTGCTGATCGCGGGGGCCGCGCTTCGGGGCGAATGGCTCAGCGGCGGAGCGCAGGTCGGACTGATGCCCGTCCTGCTGGTGCTCGACCGAATCCGGGAGATGCACTACGGCGCCCCCGAGCCGAATGGGGTCCAACACGCGGCGGTGTGCCTGGTCGGCTTCGCCCTGGCTGTCGGCTTGTGCGCGTCGCGACGGTGGGCGTGGGTGCCCTGGGCGGTCTGGCTGGTTCACGATGTGATCTACCTGTGCGTTCTGGCCGCGACCGCAGCGGCGCTGCTGGGCAACATCCAGTCACCCCCGGGGGACCTGGCCGAGGGCTGGTCGCCATCGTATTGCTGGGGGTTCTTCGCCAGCCTGATGGCGTTGGGTTACGTCATGGTGCTGCGTGTGTGGTGCCTGACGCGGCGCGGCGTTCGGCCGACGTGGTAATGGAGCGACGCCAGGGCCACGAATTTGCCAGGCCACGGCAGTGGCGGTATAACGCCGAACAGATGTAACCGACACGAGGAGCTGACCTATGCGACTGGGCGCGCCGGTATTCGTCGAGTCGAAGGACCCCGAGGTGTTGGCGCGGGCGCACGTGGCCAAGGGGTATCGCGCGGCCTATTGCCCGCCCGCGTCGCTGGACGACCGGTCAGGCATCGAGGCCTATCGCAAGGCGTTCGAGGCGGCCGGGGTGGTCATCGCCGAGGTCGGGGCCTGGGGCAACATCATCATCCCGAACGAGGCATTGCGCAAGCAGCGCCTGGACCACGTTTGTCGCCGGTTGGCGCTGGCCGATGAGATCGGCGCGCTGGGCTGCGTCGACTTCGCGAGCAGTTTCGCCCCGGACGACTCGCTGAACTATCACCCCAAAAACTTCACGCAGGAAGGGTTCGACGTCATCGTCGAGACGGTGCGGCACATCCTCGGTCAGGTCAAGCCCAAGCGGACGAAGTTCATGCTCGAGACGATGCAATGGATCCCGCCGGACAGCGTCGACTCATACGTGGCGCTGGTAGAGGCCATCGACGACCCGATGTTCGGCGTGCACTTCGATCCGACAAACCTGATCGTCTCGCCGCGTTGCTACGCGGACACGGGCGCGATCATCCGCGAATTCTGCGAGCGGCTGGGCGACAAGGTGGTCAGCGCGCACGCCAAGGACGTCCACCACGGCAAGGGTTACATCGTAGAGCTGGTCGAATGCCTGCCGGGCACGGGCAACCTCGACTATCGTGCCTTTGTCGGCGGGCTGGCGGCGATGACCCAGGACGTCCCGCTGATGATCGAGCACCTGGCCGACGAGGCGGCGTACGATCAGGCGGCCGCCTACATCCGGGGCGTGGCGGCCGAGCTGGGCGTTTCGTTCTAGACGACAGGTCCACCGGCGGTCATTTGTCGATCAGACCGCCTCGGCAAGTCGGGTGGTTGGCAGACGGTGACGACGAGCGGGTCCAAGACGACGCACGATCTGGCCATCATCGGCCCAGTCCCGCCCCCCTACGGTGGGGTGTCGATCCACATCAAACGACTGATGGGCCATCTGGACCGGGCGGGGATCGACTACCTCGTCTACAACAACAGCCGCGAGGGGACGCCGTCCGAGCGGGTCCGCCCCGTGGGCCGACGGGGGCGGCGATGGCTTGTCGGTTATCTGCTGCGTGGTCCCGAGCCCGTCGTGTATGTGCACACCAGCCGCTGGGACGTCTGGCGGGCGACGTGGTGGCTGTCGCGTGTTCGTGGCAAGGCGGTGATTCTGTCGGTGCACACCGATTCGCTGCGGCGGCTGTGGCCGGTTCGGAGCTGGTTGGCTAGACGGGCAGTGGTGGGCGCATTCCGTGCAGCCAGAACGGTCGTGGCCGTCAGCACGCACGTGCGCGATTTCCTCGAGGAGGTGGCCGGCGTCGGGCACAAGACGGTCGTCATCCCCGATTTCGTCGAGCCGATCCGGCGACCGGAGGACGAGGGCGCCGTCGATCCGACCGTCCGCGCCTTCTGCGAAACCCACGAGCCGGTCCTCCTGGGCAACGGGGCGCCGATCGTCTACGACGACGGGCGTGACCTGTACGGCATCGACCAGACGATCGAGCTGGTCGATCGATTGCGGGCGATCTGGCCGGGGATCGGCGTCGTGTGGTACCTGCTCAAATTCACCGGATGGAACCCGGCCTACGCCGAGCAAATGGCCGGGGAGGTCCAACGTCGCGGGCTGGATTCGCATTGGCTGTTCGCCGAGCCGACGGGCGAGATGTACCCGACGTTTCCACACGTCGACGTGTTCGTCCGGCCGACGTGCAGCGACGGCGACGCGGTGAGCATCCGGGAATCGCTTCATTTCGGCGTGCCCACCGTCACCAGCGACGCGGCGCCCAGGCCGGCGGGTACCGTCGTCTTCAAGACGCGCGACCAGGACGATTACGTTGCGAAGGTGCGGGCGACGCTGGAATCGCTCGACGACGCCCGGGCCGAGGCGGCCGCGGCGCCCAGCGTCAGCGCGGTGGCGGCCGAGGTCGACATGCTTAGGCAGATCATCGACGAGGTACACGGAGGACGAGACTGACGTGAAGGCGATTCAGTTCGGTGTCCATCCCGTTCGTTGGCCCATCTGTAAGATACTGGGTCTAGCGACTCGGCGCGTCTACTGGAGCCGGCTGTCGGGGCTGCGGCTTCGGGACGTCGAGCGTCCGGCGCTGCCCGGTGACGATTGGGTGCGCGTCCGTCCGTTGTTGGGTGGCGTGTGCGGGTCGGACATCGCGGCGATCATGCAGCGGAACCATCCTGCCTCGATGCTCCGCTGCTTCACGCGGTTCCCGGTGGGCATCGGACACGAGGGCGTCGGCGTGATCGACGAAGTCGGCCGCGACGTGGACGGCTGGGAGCCGGGCCAGCGCGTGTGCGTCGAGCCGATGCTGTCGTGCGTGCCGCGTCGGATCGACCCGGTCTGCCCGCGCTGTCAGGCCGGCCAGATCAGCCTGTGCGAAAACGTCACCGAAGGTGCCCTGCCCCCGGGCACGATGATCGGCTGGAACCATTTCACCGGCGGCACGTGGGGCGAGTCGTTCGTTGCGCATCGGTCGCAACTGTTCGCCGTGCCGGACGGCGTCGGCGATGAGATTGCCGCGTTGATCGACCCGATCGCGTGTGCCGTGCACGCCGTGCTGCGTCATCGCCCGTCGGCGGACGAGCGGGCGCTCGTCGTCGGTGGCGGCGTCATCGGGCTGGGCGTGCTGGCGGCGCTGCGGGCGCTCGCGCCGAAGGCCAAGGTGACCGCCGTCGCCCGGCACGACCACCAGGCGGAGCTGGCCCGTCGTTTCGGCGCCGACGACGTCATCCGCTCGAGACGCAAGGACGGCAAGGCCGATCGGTATCAGCAGGTCGCCGACCGCGTCGGGGGCCGACGGTTCGACGCCATGTTCGGCAATCAGGCCCTGATGGGCGGGTTCGACGTCGTCTACGACTGCATCGGCACGGGCGACAGCCTGACCGACGCGATGAAGTTCGCCCGAGGCCGCGGCACCGTCGTCGAGTGCGCCACGTCCCAGATCACCGTCGTCGACACCACGCCGCTGTGGTTCGCCGAGCTCAACCTGATCGGTTGCTACGGTCGCTGCATCGAGCAGTTTGAGGGCAGGCGGATGCACACCTACGAGGTCGTGTTCGACCTGTTGGCCTCCAGCAGGTTGCACTTAGATGGGCTGCTGACGCACCGTTTTCGTGTCGAAGACTACCGCCAGGCCCTGGCCGCGATCATCAACCGCAGCCAGACGGGTCTGGTCAAGGCCGCGTTCGATCATCGCACCTGACGCGCCTCGTTCATCCTTGTATCATCGGAAGGTGCGTCAAGTCGTCTCGTTGCTCCGGGTGAGGTCAGGGGATCACGTCAGTCGGCGCATCAGCACCCCCAGGCCGAGGACCAGCAGGACCACGCCGGCGAACGGTTCGACACCACCGCCGCCACACTTGCACGAGGCCTTGACGATGTAGTCGCCGTCCATCGTCAGATAGAGCACCGCGTTGGTGTCCGTGACGACCTGGTAGAGCGGGTCGCCCGAATCGTTCGGCCCCTTGATCGTCCACTTCTTGAAGACCTTGTTGCCGCAAGGCACGACGGCGCTCAGGACGATGCCCGTCCCGTTGGTGTACCGTCGCAGCTCGTTGAAGCTGTTGGGATCGTGGTTCGGGTCGTCGAGCAGATCGGGACAGACCTCGAGGTCGCAGCAGTCCTTCAGCTTCAGCGTGAGGTAGCGGCCGACGTTGGTAAAGACGCCCGCGCGGACCTCGATGTTGTCGATCACGGCCTCGGTGGGGAAGCCGTTGCTGTTGCCGCCGTTCGGGTCGTTGGGCTCAGACTGTGTCAGGAAGATCACGCCGCCCTCAGGCCAATACCAGTCGCCGTTCGGATCGTCGCCGGGTTCCTTCCATGGACCGCCCAGGTCGCCTTCGAGAGTCCACTTCCCGTCCCAATCGAACTTGCCGCCGTGGTAGATCGCGCCCCGAAACCACTTGCCGTTTGGGTCGCCCGTGACGCCGTCGCTCTCGAACTGGATGACCATCCAGAACCCGGACCGCTCCCATGCGTCAAGGTCCTGGCCACCGAAGTTGGAGCCGTTGTACTCCGCTTCGTTGGGCTTGAGGACGAGGCAGTTCGAATCGTTTTCTGGGACGTCGGGGTACTGGCTCCACCCTGAGCCGTTGGGTTCGATCCAGATGTCCCTGAAGCTCCAGAAGGGCGTGCCCCAGTCGGGGTCCGTTGCCCGCGCGAATGCAAAGGAGTAGAGGGCCAGATGGTGCCGTGGCAGGTTATGCGCCACCCAGCGGCTGAAGGACCTCTTCATGGCGAACCCCGTCCAGTCGCCGGTGCTAGCGTGCAGGAGGAGCCAGAGCGAGCCCTTGTCGTGGTTTGGGTCATTAGGGAAGTGAGGGTAGTACACCCAGGCCAGGGCGTAATGATCCGTGGTGTCGTCCCACCAGGTCTCGCTCGTGTTGGGGTCCTCGTCGTCGCTCTCCACGGAGACGGCCGCGGCGGCGAAGTAGTCGAACGGGGGACTCGGTGCATCGGCGTAGACCCAGAACCCGTTGTCGACCACCGAGTCGCTGACGATCTGGAACGTTAGGTTCTGCCCGATCAGTTCGTGCGTCGTCCAGTGCGGGCTGTCACACTCCCACAGATTGGGGTCGTTGTTGGTGGGCGTCGCCGTGTACTGGCCGTCGTAGAAGCCGTCGTAGTAGTCGGCAACCG
>CAYOGX010000273.1:0-6332 GCA_964403235.1 uncultured Planctomycetales bacterium
ATACAATCCAAAGACTACCGAAGCCGGGGTTGGCTTACTTCATAGTTTCTCTGATCGAACGTCAACCGTTCTCCGCGTGCGTTTCCGCGCGCACGAGCGGCACCGCCTACTGCCCCGCCGCGGCCTTGGCGCACTCGACGGTGTTCTTGAGCAGCATGGCCACCGTCATCGGCCCGCACCCGCCCGGCACCGGCGTGATCCAACCGCACTTGTCCTTGGCGGCCTCGAACTCGACGTCGCCGACGGTCTTCATGGCGTTCTTGCCCTTCTCGTTCTTGATCGGGTTGCCGTCCGCGTCGAACCCCTTGGGCAACCGGTTGATGGCCACGTCGATCACGATCGCGCCGTCCTTGATCATGTCGGCCTTGACCAACGGCGACAGGTCGGGGATGGACGGGTTCTCGCCCTTCTTCTTGGCCCGGTTGTACCGCTGCCAAACGGCCTGCGCCTTACCCGCGGCCACGAACAGGATATCCGCTCGCTGAGTGTGATACGCCAGGTCCTTCGTCGCGATGTGGCACACCGTCACCGTGGGTGACTCCATCAACGACTGGAGCAGGATCGTCGCGATCGGCTTGCCGACGATCTCGCTGTGCCCGACCACCACCGCCTCCTTGCCAGCCAGGTCCACGCCCGTGCTCTTGAGCAGCTCGACCGCACCGGCCGGCGTGCATGGTTGCACGATCCCGCCGCCGTAGAACAGCCGCCCCATGTTCGCCGGGTGCATCCCCTCGACGTCCTTGTCCGGATCGATCGTGACCTGCACCTTGCGGGCGTCCATGGCCGGGCCCAGCGGCATCTGAAGGATCATGCCCGTCACGCCGTCGTCGGCGTTCAGCCGCTTGATCTCGTCGAGCACGTCCTGTTCCGAGCAGTTCTCGTCGAGCTGGTTCAGGTCGTAGATCAGCCCGATCGCCTCGCACGCCTTCTTCTGCTGGTTCACGTAGATCCGCGACGCCGGCGGATCGCCCACCTGCACTGCCACTAGGTGCGGCGGCTTGCCTGCCTTGTTCAGTGCCTCGACCTCTTGCGTCAAACCGGCCTTGATCTTGTCGGCCAGTGCCTCACCGTCCAGAATCTGTCCTGCCATCATCGTCTCCCATCTGTCTGTCACGTCTTTCTGGTTTCACAACCCTTCACGGCGACGTCGGGTGCATCGCCAACGATGTCCGTCTGCAAATCGAGTCAGCTCAGCAATTCGCGGAGCCGTGTGGCCGCCGCATCGTCGACCGTGCCCTTGAGTTTAGCGATCGCGAGCGCTCGACGGCCCAACACGCGGTACAGCGCCGCCAGTTCGGACGACACCTGCTCGATCGCGGGCAGGTGACGTTCGACCGTCTCGACGTCGCCGCGGGCGATCGGGCCGGTCAGGGCGTCGGTCGGGCCGATGCGGCTGACGTTCTCGATCGTCGCGCTGACCAACGGCCGCATCGCCGCCATCGCCTGAACGCGGTCGACGCCGGCTTGCTTGGCCAGCTCGCCGGCGGCCTCCAGCAGCACCACCAGGTAGTTGCACGCCACCACCCCAGCCGCGTGGTACAAGACCTTGTTGGCCGTGCTGATCTGCTCGACCCGACCGCCGATGGCCGTGAACAGATCGCCCAGCCTGGCCACGGCCTGTGCGTCGCCCTCACAGAAACACCACGTCCCGGCAAAGTGCGACAGGGCGCCGGCCGCCGTCGCGAACGTCTGCATCGGATGGACCGACGCGACGCACGCGCCGCACCGCTCCCGGGCCGGTGCCAACACCTCGCTACTGAGCGCTCCGCTACAATGGCCCACCACCGCGCCCGATTGAAACGCCCCGGCCTCGGCCAGCGACTTGCAGACCGACGCGATCGCGTCATCGGGCGTGGTGATCAGTACGATCCGGCCCCGCCGGGCGGCCTCGGCTGGATCGGCGACGGCGACGTCCCGTCCGAGCATCCGGCACGCCTGATCGGCCGACGTCAACCGGCGGCTGGCGATCGCGGCCACCTGGTAGCCCGCCCGATGCGCCAGGCACGCCAGGGCCGTCCCGACCACACCCGCGCCGATGATGCTGATCTGTTCGCGCTCTTTCGGCATGAGGACAACGCCAGGCCCGGTTGGGTAAGCCCCACCGCCACAACACCAAGACCGTCACGTTACCGCCGCCGACATCAATGGTCAAGGGCCCTCGAACATCCCCGACCCCAGCGCCGGCAGTCCCAGCGCGCGCTAGTGCCGTTTTCGGTAGGAGAGTTTCGTGTTGTGTCCGCGGGTGGCATGGGCAGGCTGAGCGAGGCACGAGCGAAGTTTGCCCGTGCGATAGCGTGTCATCGTGCGAACACGGGCAAACTCCGACCCTCACGGGTCGGAGCCTACCCATGCCACCCAACAGCGCGCGAAACTGTCTGACTGAGAACGGCGCCAACGGCGGCCCACTCAACCCAGCGGACAAGGGTATCGACAACCTCCCGTCTGATCGCATAATGGAGCCCTGCCAACAGCATCAGAAAGGAGTCGCGACTATCATGGTGTTGATCTCTGCCGTTTTCCTGATCGTGACATCGCCCGTCTCGGCCGATTCGAAACACGGCGCGAAGTCAGCGATCCTTGTGAAGACCCAAAGCGAGAACCCCAACGTGACCGAGGGATTGGACATTATCTGCCACGAGCGATCGGTGACGGTGAGGGCGGGCGCGTGCCGCGTCGGCGGCAAGACGGTGAACGTCAAAGAGACCGCCTTGACGGTCGATCCGGCCGAGTCGGTCGCCGTCGACGACGAATGGCATGCCATCACCGACCAGCGACCGAGACAATGGCAGGGAGGCACGCGATTGCTGGCCGGCCGCAAGCCGTACCGCGTGATGCCCGGACAACTCGCACCCAACAGCCTGTCGATCCACGCCGACGCGGAGCAAACGGGCGCGCGCTACCAGCGCGACAAGGACTACTACCTGGACGAGTTCTGGGGAGCCCTGTGCCGGCTGCCCCCCGGCCGGATCAAGCCCAAGCAACGCGTGGCGATCAGCTACGTCTACGGCCTGCGTCGGGTCGATCGGATCGAGGTCACGCCGGAGGGTAAGGTCGTGCTGCGACGCGGGCGACCCAAGGTGGACTGTCCGCCCATGCCGCCCAAGACGCGGGGCAGCGTGACGCTGGCGACGGTCTATCGACCCTATCATGCACGGGACGTACAGGCGCATCACGTCTACGTCGTCAACGAGGCCAAGGCGGCCGAGACGCCCAAGCCCGACATCGAGCCGGTCGCCAAAACGCTGGCCAAGCTGCGCGCCGGCCAGCCGGTCACCATCGTCTGCTGGGGCGACAGTGTCACGGTCGGCGGCGACGCGAGCCGTCCGGAGCATCGCTACGTGGATCTGTTCGGCACACGACTCCGCAAGCGGTTCCCGAATAGCAAGATCAAGGTCATCAACGCCGGCATCGGCGGGACGAGCACGCCGGGCCGCCTCCCGGCCTACGCCAAGGAGGTCCTGGCCCACAAGCCGGACCTGATCACCGTCGAGTTCGTCAACGACATGGGCCTGCCGATCGAGCGGCTGCGGGCCAACTGGCGAAACGCGATCGCCCAGGCCCGCAAAATCGGCGCGGACTTCGTCATCATCACGCCGCACTACGTCATGCCCTCGTGGATGGGCAAGAAGTACGCACGCGGCCCGGAGACGCGGGCGAACTGCAATGCCCTGCGCAAGCTGGCGTCCGACGAGAAGGTCGGCCTGGCCGACGCAGCGCGCCGATGGGAAATCCTGGAATACGCGGGCGTTCCCTACGAGATCCTGCTGATGAACGGCATCAACCATCCGGACGACCGCGGTCACGCCCTGTTCGTCGACGAGCTGATGCGCCTGTTTCCGAAGTGAGAGGGCGCGCGGTCATCCCCGTCGCACCGACCTTGTCGGCCGCGGCGGGGCCAGGCGCTTGTCCCGGCGGTGCATCGTTCCTATCATGCCTGCCGCGGCACCCGGACGTTGCGGCCGTTGATGTGCATCCAATCGGGTTGAGGGAATCATGACCGACGCCGACGAACCGATGGACGTGGTCTTCACGTCGCCGCACCCGGACGATCTGGAGATCTGCTGCGGCGGGGCGATCGCCAAGCTGGCGAAGTTGGGCTACCGCGTAGCCATGCTGCACATGACCAGCGGCGAACCGACGCCGAACGGCACGGAAGAGAAACGCCGCGCCGAGGCCGCCCGGGCCGCCGAGGTGCTCGGTGCCGCCGCGATGGCGATCCTGCCGATGCAGAACCGCGAGCTGATGGACTGCCCGGCCAGCCGGTACGTGGTCGGCACGGCGCTGCGTCGGTTCCGGCCCAAGATCGTGGTGACGATGGCAGCGCGGACGCCGCTGGCATCACCCGACCACTGGCAGAGCGAGCTGCTGGCCGAGGCCAGCGTCTTCTATTCCCGGCTGACCCAATGGGACGACCGATTCGACGGCACGCCCCCGCACTCGGTCAGCAAGCTGGTCTATCGCCAGATCCCCATCGGGTTGCAGATGGTTCGCTGGCCCACGTCGTTCACGGTTGACATCAGCGAGACGATCGAGCAGAAGCTCGAGGCCATCGCCTGCTACGAGTCGCAGTTCGACGCCGCGCGGTTGGCCATGCTGCACCACTGGATCCGAAGTGGGGCCGGGTTTGAAGGCGGCGTCGCCGGGTTCGCCTACGGTGAGACGTACTGCCTGCCCAGGCCGTACGTGACACAGGATATGGTCAAGCTGTTGGGGTAGGTACGTAAGGTCCGCCGTGCGGACCACGAAGGTTGAATATGTCTGACAACGTCGAACCCGTGGACATCGTCTTCACGTCGCCGCACCCGGACGATCTGGAGATCTTCCTGGGCGGCGCGATCGCCAAGGCGGTCAAGCTGGGCTACCGCGTGGCGATGATCCACACCACCACCGGCGAGCCGACGCCCAACGGCACGGAAGCGCAACGCCGCGCCGAGGCCGCCCGGGCTGCCGAAGTCCTCGGCGTGGCCGCGATGGAAATCCTACCGCTGGCGAACCGCGAGCTGATGGACACGCCCGCCAACCGGTACGTCCTGGCGACGGCGCTGCGGCGATACCAGCCGAAGATGGTGGCGACCCTGGCGGGCCGGACCCCCGGGGCGTCTCCCGATCACTGGCAGAGCGAGCTGTTAGCCGAGTCCAGCGTCTTCTACTCGCGATTGACCAAGTGGGACGACCGGTTCGACGGCCTGGAGCCGCACTCGGTGGGCAAGCTAATCTATCGGCAGATCCCCCGGGCGCTGGACATGGTCGATTGGCCGACATCGTTCGTGCTCGACATCTCCGACACGATCGAGCAAAAGCTGGCGGCTGTCGCGTGCTATGAATCTCAGTTCCATCCCGACCGGATCGAGCGCGTACACCACTGGCTTCGCACGATGGCCGGGGCCGAAGGAGCTACCGCGGGCGTGTCCTATGGCGAGACCTACTATCTGCCCAGACCCATCGGAACCAAGGACATGGTCAAGTTGCTGAGCTAGCGGCCCAACCCGACAGGTGTCATACCAACGCTGGCCGCGCGGGAGACCGAATCATGCCTGGCACGACCTGCCGCCTCAACGTCTTCCTCGATCATGTGGTCGGCGTAATCAACCGGAACCTGTACGGCCATTTCGCCGAACACCTGGGCACGTGCATCTACGGCGGCATCTGGGTCGGGCCAGATTCGAAGATCCCCAACACGAGCGGGATCCGGAACGACACGGTGGCGGCCTTGCGCGAGCTGGCGCCGCCGGTGCTGCGTTGGCCCGGCGGCTGTTTCGCCGACGACTATCATTGGCGAGACGGCGTCGGTCGGCCAGGCGAGCGCCCACGACGGATCAACCGGCATTGGGGGCAGGTCATCGAGACCAACGCCTTCGGCACGGACGAGTTCATCGCGTTCTGCCGCATGATCGGGGCCGAGCCGTACATCTGCGCCAACGTCGGCTCCGGCACGCCGGCCGAGATGAGCGACTGGATCGAGTACTGCAACGCCACGGCCGACACGACGCTGGCCCGAATGCGACAGGCCGGCGGGGCGTCCGAACCGCACAACGTCCGCTACTGGGGCATCGGCAATGAGAACTGGGGCTGCGGCGGATCGTTCGATCCCGACGATTACTGCCAGTTGTTCCGGCGGTTCTCGACGTTCGCCGTCGGGCTGAGCGGCACGCAGCCCTATCGCATCGCCTGCGGGCCTTGCGGCAACGACCTGAACTGGACGCATCGGTTCTTCGAGAAGCTCGGCGGCAAGCTGGGCCTGATCGAGGGCTTCGCACCCCACCTCTACCAGGGCAGCGCCGGGTCGAGCACGCAGTTCACCCATGCCGAGTACTACGATCTGACGAGACGAT